>SKQX01000234.1 GCA_007118795.1 Thermoflexales bacterium
ATCTTCTGCGGCAAAGCCGCGGGGAACTTCTTGTTCATGGTCCTCGTGGAAGCGGCTCTCGTTCCACTTCTTTCGGTCCTATTCGGCGTGTCCCTGTTCCGCTTCGGCGTATTGCTGGTGCTTGGTCTCGGCACGCTTGGTTATGCCTCAGTGGGTACACTGATGGCAGCTATCGCTGTCAACACGCGCGCTCGAGAGGTTATGCTTCCGGTGCTCCTTTTGCCGCTGGCGCTCCCCGTCCTCATCGGTGCAGTCCAGGCGACGGGTGGTCTGGTTGGGGGGGGCAGGCTGGTCGACGTGGCGGCGTGGGTGAGGATCCTGGTTGTCTACGATCTGGTCATCACGGCCGTCTCCCTGGTAACCTTCGGATATGTGTTAGAGGGATAGAGGAGACCAAGACTCGGAGATGAGAGCTTCGAAGAACTACGTCGGGCAATACTTACTCACGGTCGGGAGCGGGGTGGTGATGGTCGTGGCGCTGGCGATGGTCTTCCTATACGCGCCTCGCGAGGCAGTCATGGGAGACGTTCAGCGCATCTTCTACTTCCACGTGGCCTCGGCTTGGGTTGGCTTCTTCGGCTTCTTTGTCACGTTCCTGGCCGGAGTCGCGTACTTGATCAGCGGTCAACGCCGTTGGGACGCTTTGGCCCTTTCATCGGTCGAGGTCGGCTTGACATTCATCACGATGACGGTCGTCACAGGATCCCTCTGGGCAAAGCCGGCTTGGGGTACCTACTGGACCTGGGAACCGCGGCTGACCATCTCTGCGGTCCAGTTGCTCATCTACGTTGCCTACTTGATGCTGCGAGGTTCGGTCGAGGGGGCGGAGCAGAGAGCTCGCTTAGCCTCTGTGTACGGGATTGTCGCCTTCGTGACGGTGCCGCTGTCCTGGTTCGCGATTCGCTGGTGGCGCACCATTCACCCCGATGTCCTCACAGGCGGCGATCGAATGGCCATTGCGCCGCGGATGATCCATACGCTGGTGGTGTCCATCGGAGCGTTCACGTTGTTATACGCAACGTTGCTTAGCCTCCGCATGGATCTGGAATCGATGAGGGACAAACTTAGCCGGGTGCGCCTCAAGCTGGAACGTCGCTCAAGACTGTAGCGCAAGACCAAGGAGTTGGGCATGTCTGAGACTTTGCTGGCAGCGTATGCCGTTTTCTGGGGCCTCACATTCGTCTTCGTGCTGTCGCTTTGGGCCCGCCAGCGACGCATGGAGCAGGAGTTGAAGCGGCTGAATGAGACGGTGGAGATGAATCCGTCGGCGGACGGCTGAGCCCCGGTCCATAGACCCCCGCGTTCTTCCCTACGTCGACAACTGCTCGCCCATGCGCACTGCCTAACCATCTGGTCCCTGGTATCAGCTTGCGCTGATTTTGAGCGTGGCGTCGCTTGTGGTATACTTGCAGCACTATGGCCGACGGGAGGGACAGATTCCGCCAGCAGCGGCCGTCCAGGATGTCAACTCGCCGTGGACCAGGGGGCGCAGGCCGAAAACCGAATCCTCCCAGGAGGGCATCGTCGTGGGGCTTAAGGGGGATGGCGAAACATAGAGGGGACCCCCGTGTCTGATCTACGCGGGGACAGTTGGCAGGGACCAGGAGGACCGACGGTGGAACGAGGAGGCAGGCTTTTCTGGAAGACGATGGGGCCTACGGTCAACGCTGCCTGGCGCGGGGTGTGGGACGAGGCTGTCCAAGCGTATCAAGGTGCTTTGGAAGAACAACCGGACGACGTCGACCTAATTGCGGGGCTCGGCGTCGCCTATTCGAGGGCTGACAGGCCCGAGGCAGCGCTGAGGGCATACCGGCAAGCCAGCCAGCTCGCTCCGGAGGATCCCGTGTTACTTGAGCGCGTCGGTGATGCGCTCGAAGAGCTGGGCCGGGACGAAGAGGCCGCCCAGGCCTACCTGTTCTGCGGCAAGCGAATCATGGATCAGGGGCAAGAACCGGGGCTGGCCGCGAAGCACTGGGAAACGGCCGTTCAGCTGCATCCTCGGTCCGTGGCCGCGCGCGCCGAGTTGCTCCGATATTGTCAAGATGCCGGGGAGACTGACCGGGCGGTCGACCACTGTCTTGTCCTGGCGCACATCTACGCCGAGGCAGGCGAGGCCAATCGGGCCGCCAGGATCTGCCGATACGGTCTAAGGATATCTCCCGATGATGAGGAGATCGTGGCCTTTCTGGAAGAATTGGATGAGGGAGCCGAAGAACCAAAGTGTCCGGAGGCTAGATCGGACCAGGGCCAAAAACCGCTTGTGCCGGCCGATCTCGTAGAACACGGGCCGACCGATTTTGGGCCTCTTGAGGAGGATCCGAGCCCCAGATTGACGGTCAACCCTATCGAATTCACTGCCGATAGGGCGCTGAGGGAGCTGGCGGAGAGCGCGTTCGACGACCCGTCCAACACGAGTACCACCGAAGATACGCAGAGAGGAGAGTTGCTCAGTGTCCTCATCGCGCGAGCCGTTGATTCACAGACTCGCGGAAGGGTTGCAGAAGCGATCAAAACCTATGAAGAAGTGATTGCAGAAGGCGCCGCAGGTCCCGCGATTCACTTCAACCTGGGCGTGCTCTATGAGGACCTACGTCTGATCGACCAAGCCCTGGATGCATTTGCCCAGGCAACCTCAGATCCGGACTACGCACTGGGCAGTCGCCTGGCGATGGCCGAGTGCTGCCAGAGAGAGAGCCGGTTTGCCGAGGCCCTGGAGCACTGGACTAGCGCAGTGAACATCGTGGATCTGGCCACTGTCGACGTAGAGCATGCAGCTGAGCTATCCGATCTGTATGCCCATCACGCAGATCGATACCTGACCGAAGATGAAGATGTGGTGGTTGAGTATGCTGAATCGCTATGCGGTTTCTTTCGCCAACCGGGATGGCGAGAGCGAATCGAGATGGTGCGGCGACAGCTGGGCACTATGAGCCGCGAGAAGCCTGTGGTAGGTCTCGCTGAAGTCATCGCCGTGCCGTATGCAGAGCGCATATTGGAGTCGATCGCGATGTCGCAGAACTACGTCGCTCACGGTCTTCTATACGCAGCGATGGAAACGTGTCACTTCGCCTTGGACTATGGACCGAATCATCTACCCCTGCATCGACAGCTGGGGGAGATCTCCGCCAAGATGGATAGGATCGACCAAGCCGTCAGCACCTTCGTGGCCGTGGCGGACGCCTATGCAGCCCGAGGAGCAAAGCAGCACGCGGCGGGGATGTACGAGCGGGCCTTGCAGTTGTCCCCGATGGCGACCAGTGTGCGGGCCCGGCTTATCGAAAGGCTGGTTCGAGACGGGGAGCTCGATAGGGCATTGAGCCATTATCTGCTCCTTGCGGATAGTTACTACCGGCTCGCACAGATGGACGAGGCCCGTGAGATCTACGAAGATGCGCTCCGCCTGGCGTCCATGGAGGAGATTGGGGTTAGTTGGACCGTCCGCATTTTGCACAGAATCGGGGACATCGATCTTCAGCGCATCGACTGGGAGCACGCCGTTGCGGTCTATGAGCAAATCAGGAGCTTGGAACCTGACGACGAAGAGGCTCGTCTATCGTTGGTGGACTTGTACTACCGCCTGGGTCGGCGCGAGGAGGCTATTCAGGAGTTGGACGAACTGCTTCAGATCTACTACAAGCAGGACAGGACGGGCGACCTCCTCGCTGTACTGCGCGATTCCGTGGAAAAGTGGCCCGACCGCATGTCGATCCGCGCCCGGTTAGCGGAAGGCTATCTACGGGATGGGCAGACCGACGCCGCTCTTGAGCATCTCGAGCGATTGGGAGATCTCCAGTTGACTGCCGGGCGGAATGTCGAGGCAGAAGCTACCATAAGGGCTATCGTAGCCCTGGACCCCCCGGGTGTCGATGCGTACAAGGCCATGCTAAGGCAGATAGAGAGGGGTCAAGCAGTGGGAGGCGGGGCCAGGTGATGGGCGTACAGCGGATCTCCGGGCGCGCCGGAAGCAATCTCTCGTATAGCGGTAGTGTTCAATGAGTCCTGACCTCTTCTGGTACCTTCAGCGACTGGGATGGATCGACGTCGTCGACATCCTTCTGGTAGCCTTCATCTTCTTCTGGTTGCTCTACCTGGTGCGCGGGACGCGTGCTGTACCGCTGCTCCGGGGTGTGATCTTCTTGGTCGTCGTCGTGGTCCTCCTCAGTGGGTTCATAGAGCTGCGGGCTCTCGGATGGCTGTTCCAGAGAGCGCTTCCGGCCTTGCTAGTGGCAGTGCCAGTTATCTTCCAGCCAGAGCTTCGTCGCGCCCTGGAACAGCTGGGTCGGCCCGGTGCTCTGTTTGGGTGGACAGCGGGCCAGCGGGAGGAGGTGGAATTCGCTCTCTCTGCTATCACTGAGGCGGCCGAGACTCTCGCTCAGAGACACCAGGGCGCGCTGATCGTCCTGGAACGGCGCACCGGGTTGCAGGAGTTTGTGGAAAGTGGGGTGGCCCTCAATGCCCAGATCTCGTCCGAGCTGCTGCTCACCATATTCGATCGGCACACAACCCTCCACGACGGGGCTGTGATCGTCCGTGACGGACGGGTACTTGCCGCCGGTTGCGTACTCCCTCTTTCCACGGCTTTTCTCGCCGACCGGCAGCTAGGCCTTCGGCACCGCGCTGCCATTGGGGTGACCGAGGAGAGTGACGCCATCGCTGTGGTCGTCTCAGAGGAGCGGGGAGCTATCTCCATCGCCCACAACGGACGGATCATCCGGAACCTCGATGCGAAGAGGCTGGACAAGGTTCTCCACGCGTTCTACCAGCCGGTGTTTGAGCGCGGTTGGTCCCAACGGATTCGAAAGTTCTGGCGACGAATCGTAGGAGAGTCGTGAGTCGAGTGGCACGCTGGCTTATCAACAACCTTCCCCTGATGGTTATGGCCCTCATCGTCGCGGCCCTCTCCTGGGTGGTAGCCATCGAGGAAGCTGATCCAACCGTCGAGCGACGGTTTCCCCAACCTATCCCTATCAGGCCCACCGGACTCGATCCGGAGCTTGGCTTCGTGGGCGAATTCGACGAAGACGTGCGCGTCACCATATTGACGACCCAGTCTGTGTGGGCCACGCTGGGCGTTGAGGATTTCCAGGCCACCGTCGACCTTAGTGGACTCGACCCAGGGCGGTACGAGGTGCCGGTCAGCGTGGAGCTGGAGAGAGAACCAGCGCGGATTACGGAAGCGGATCCGGAGGTGCTGATCGTTGAGCTGGAGTATGCCGAGGAGCGAGAGGTGCCGGTGCGCTTCGAGATTGAAGGGAGACCGGGTGTCGGATACGTCTCTCGGACTGAGATGGTAGAACCCCGGCAGGTCGCCGTGAGTGGGCCCAGCAGCTACGTCGGCCGCGTGGCGGACGCGTGGGCATTCCTGTCGATGCAGGACGCCATTGAGAGCCGCGAGGAGAGGCTGTCTCTGCAACCGCGGGACGAGCAAGGGAGCATCATCCCGTATGTTGCGCTCCGGCCCGACACGGTGGATGTGCGCGTCGCCGTTGAGCCTACTGGCTACCACGCGTCCTTAGCGGTCAAGGCGGTGCTGACGGGGGAGGTCGCCTCCGGTTATCGGATCACAGATATCGCTGTCGATCCCCCAACAGTGACGGTATTCGGTCATCCCGAAGTATTGGCAGACCTCGACCAGGGTTTCGTCGAGACGCAGCCCATCGTAGTGGAGGGAGCCACCGGCGACATCACAGTCCGGCCGGGGCTGAGCCCTCCGCCGCAAGTAACCGTGGTGCCGGGCATGGAACTCGAGGTTCACGTGTTCATCGAGGCGATCCAGAGCAGCCTGACGATCACGGCCACGCCGGAGATCCAGGGGATGGAGCCCGGCTATACCATCACGGTATCACCGGAGACCGTCGAGGTGATACTAAGTGGTCCTCTACCCACATTGGAGACATTGATGCCGGATGACGTGCGTGTGGTGCTGAGTGTGTTCGAGCTTCCCGTCGGGACCCACCGGCTGGAGCCAGAGGTGATTGCGCCGCCAGAGATCACCGCCCAGGGGATTATACCGGCAACGTTCCAGGTGAGGATCGCCGAGGTCGTCGATCCCACACCGATTCCGGACGCTGCCATCTCCACTTTGCCCGAGGGATTGGTGATCAGGATGGGCAACCGATGAGAGCGACCGACGAAGGCACCACTGGGAGTCCCAATCGCTCAGTCCGGCCCATGGTGGCGCTGGTGGGAAGGCCCAACGTGGGGAAGTCGACCCTCTTCAATCGTATCGCCGGCAGACGAATAGCGGTGGTGCACGACGCCCCGGGCACCACGCGCGACCGGCTGTACGCAGACGCGGAGTGGAACGGGTTGCCCTTTACGGTGATCGACACGGGAGGAATAGAAATCCTACCAGAGACGGTCGCCGACGGACGTCGCCCCGGTCCCCAACGGGTGCTCGCCCAGGATTCCGCGCCCTATATCGCGATGATGCGTGCGCAGGCCGAGTTAGCCGCTGAGCAGGCCGATGCGATCGTCTTCATGACAGATGCCAGAAGCGGTCTTACGGCCGCCGACGAGGAGGTCGCGGACGTGCTCCGCCGGGCCGGCTGTCCCGTGTTCCTGGTGGCGAACAAGGTCGACAGCAACAAGCTCCGAGACCAGGCATTCGAGTTCTACGCGCTGGGGCTGGGCGACGTCTATCCTGTTTCGGCACTCCACGGCCTGGGAGTCGGTGATCTTCTCGATGACGTCGTCGTGGCTCTCAGGCAGGAGATGGCGACCAGAGAGGATACACCTGTGGAACCGGCCGAACCCCAAGAGCAGGTAGAGCTGACGATCGTGGGGCGGCCGAACGTCGGGAAGTCGTCGCTCCTCAACAGACTCCTCGGCGAGGAACGCGTCATCGTCAGTCCCGTGCCAGGCACTACGCGCGACGCTGTGGACACTTTTCTAGAATGGCGGGGCACGCCCATCACCCTCGTGGACACAGCTGGGATCCGCCGCCCCGGCAAGGTTGCGCGGGGTGTGGAGTACTACAGTGTCCTGCGCGCACTGCGGGCCCTCCGTCGGGCCGACGTGGGCCTATTGGTGATCGACGGCTATGAGGGTGTCAGAGCCCAGGACACCCATGTCGCGGGGGCGATCATCGACGAGTGGGCCAGCGTCGTCGTGCTCATCAACAAGTGGGACTTGGTGGAGAAGGGCCCGGAGACCAGAATGGAGTACGCCCACTGGGTCCGCAATACGCTGCGGTTCCTCGACTACGTGCCGGTATTGTTCATCTCCGCTCTGACTGGTCAGGGCGTGCACGAGGTACTTCCCACCGCTCTAGAGGTTTGGCGCGCGCGATTTGACCGCATTCGGACCAGCGAGCTCAACCGCATCGTCCAGGACGCGGTGGCCAAACACGCTCCACCGAGCAAGCGCGGGCGCCGGCTGAGGATCTACTATGCCAGCCAACCCGAAGTCGATCCACCTACGTTCGTGTTCCACGTCAACGACCCCAGTCTGGTTCACTTCAGCTACGAGCGCTACCTGGAGAACCAGCTCCGCGAGGCTAAGAGCTTCCCCGGGACTCCGCTGCAGCTTCTGTTCAGGCCACGCCGGCGGCCCGGAGCTCAGGACAGACGTTGATGAATCAGCAAAGAAGGGATGTCGCACAAACTCAGGAATCGGTGAGGGGAAGGTATGGATATGCCCCGGAGAGGAGTCGAACCTCCACGCCCTTGCGGGCACAGGCCCTCAACCTGCCGCGTATGCCTATTCCGCCACCGGGGCAATCAGCCGTAATTATACTCAGTGGAAGCTGGTTGTCAACTCCCTTGCTTGTCCACCGTTTTGGCACAGGGGAGTAGACGGTGCGCGTTCATCACCGCTGGAGACCTAACCAGAGGCCGCTGATACGGTGTCCGGAGGGGAGCCCGGACAGACGGGCGGCCGATCAGGTCCGTCGAGCTTCCCACAGGGGACAGTAAGTCGACCGTGGCATCAACGGGCCGGATTGCGGACGACAAGCTGGTCGTGGGCCCTGCTGGCATCACGGCTGCCCTGGATTGGATCTGCAGCGGCGAGAGTCGACAGTCTCAAACCCATAGGAGAACAGACAAGTGAGAATCGTGGTCGATGCGATGGGGTCTGACGATTATCCTGTCCCTGACGTCGCTGGGGCCGTGCTCGCAGCCCAGGCCTGGCCGGACGATCAGATTACGTTGGTGGGGCAAGTTGACAGGATCGAAGAGGAGATGGAGAAGTTCGACACCAGTGGCCTCGGCCTGCAGATCGTCCACGCAGGAGAGGTGATCGGGATGGACGACGAGCCAGCCTGGGCTGCCCGGGAGAAGCAGCAGTCTTCTATGCACGTTGGGATGGGCCTGGTGCGCGACGACGAGGCCGACGCCTTCGTGTCTGCGGGCAACACCGGGGCAGCGCTGACGGTAGCTACGTTACACACGCTCAAACGGATTCGCGGCGTCAGGCGACCCGCGCTGGCAGCAATCCCCCCGCTCCCGGCGGGCCACTTCGTGACCCTGGACATTGGAGCCAACGCGGACTGCAAGCCGGCTTATCTCATGCAGTTCGCCTTGATGGGCTCCATCTACGCCAAGGCGGTTCTCGGCCGCGCGGAACCACGGGTGGCGCTGCTGTCCAATGGCGAGGAGCGCGGGAAGGGAAACCAGCTGGTGAAGGACACAACGGAGCTACTGGAGGCCTCGGATGTCGGCTTCGTCGGCAATGTGGAGCCGAAAGAGGCGATGGCGCGCCAAGTCGATGTGGTGGTGCACGATGGCTTCACCGGCAACATCTTCATTAAGACCATCGAGGCAACGGCCAGTATGCTCACCAGGTTGATCCGTGATGAGATCAAGTCAGGTCCCCTCACAGCGGTTGGTGGGGTGCTAGCTCGACCGGCCTTTGGACGCGTCGCGCAACGGGTCGACCCCTTTGAGGTCGGTGGCGGGCCGTTGCTGGGTGTAAGGGGTGTCGTGATTGTGGCACACGGTCGCTCGAACGCGCGGGCGATCAAGAACGCCGTCGGTCAGGCCCGTCGTGCTATTCGGGGTGGGGTGGTGGAGGCGATCCGCACCGGAGTCAGTTAGGCGCGTATTGGGAGCTGTCTAGATAGGGAGAATGCTCTGTGAGACGTGACGTAGCGAAATCTGCCGAGGAGGAAAGACGGGTGGTCGTGACCGGCGTCGATGCTATGACTCCGCTGGGGCTGACCCTGGAGGAGACGTGGCAGCGATTGCTGATGGGGAGGTCGGGAATCGATCGCATCACGCAGTTCGATCCCTCAGACCTTCCGGTGCACATCGCGGGGGAGTTGAAGGGTTTCGATCCGACAGTCTACATCGATCGGAAGGAAGCACGACGAATGGCCCGGTGCTCGACCGTGGCGGTGGCCACGGCCCAGGGGGCTTTGGCCGACGCAGGATTGGAACTGCCGCTCAAGAACGCGGAGCGCGTTGGGACGCTGATAGGTAGCGGGGTCGGAGGGTATGAGCGTGCTATCGAAGGGGTTGACACCTTCCGCGAGAAGGGGTTACGAAGAGTAAACCCGTTCGTCCCGATCTCGATGCTGATCAATATGCCCTCTCATCACGTAAGCTGCTGGGCTGGCGCCACCGGCCCTATCAGCACGGTGGTCGCCGCCTGTGCCACCGGGACCCAGGCCGTTGGAGAAGGTGCCGAGTACATCCGGCGAGGGGCAGCGGACGTGATGATATGTGGTGGGACCGATGCTATGATCCACTTCACCTTGTTGGTAGGCTTCTGCAGTATGCGGGCCCTCTCGGAGCGAAACAGCGAGCCGGCCCGGGCCAGCCGGCCGTTCGATGCCGATCGAGACGGCTTCGTCCTCAGCGAGGGGGCGGGGGTGTTCGTGCTCGAGGAGCTGGAGCACGCTAGAGAGCGCGGGGCCAGGATACGCGCCGAAGTGCTGGGGCATTCGTCATCTTCCGATGCGTTTCACGTGGCCCAGCCAGACGCCGAGGGGCGCGGGGCCAGTCGCGCCATGCAGTGGGCCCTGGACGACGCCGATCTCGACCCCCGCGAGGTGGACTACATCAACGCTCACGGGAGCTCCACCCCGATCAGCGATCCAGTGGAGACGCTGGCAATCAAGCGTGTCTTCCAGGATCATGCTTACGATCTCCCCATCAGCTCCACCAAGTCGATGATCGGTCACGCCATGGGCGGTGCGGGAGCCATCGAGGCGGCGGTCTGTGTCCGCACGATCGAAGAGGGACTGATCCACCCCACGCTGAATCTGGAGACGCCCGACCCGGAGTGCGACCTGGACTACGTACCCGAAGGCCCACGAGAGGCAGACGTACGCGTCGCTCTTTCCAACTCCTTCGGACTGGGTGGACAGAACGCCTGTCTCATACTGGGACGCTTCGAGGAGTAGGCATGGAAATCGTCCGGAATGAGCGGCGCATCAATCTGCTTCGGTCCGTCGG
>SKQX01000209.1 GCA_007118795.1 Thermoflexales bacterium
AGCTGGAATGCCTGAACCAACAGCGGTGTGACTAGAGCCGGGTAATGGCGCAGCGCCGACAGCCCGGGCTCGAGAGGGATCCCTCTTGAGCGCTGCGCATCGAGGATGTTGCGAGCTTTGCGACTCAGCACGGGCACAAACTGGAGGGACGTGCTGAGCACGAAGGCAACCTCGTAGGGGAGGCCGGTCTTCACCAGGGCGTTCCCCAGGTCCTCCGGGGCTGTGGTACGGAAGAAGGCAAAGAAGACCGAGGTGAGGGCGATCAAGCGCAGGCTGGCGGTCAGGGCTGTCCCGATGTCGAAGGCGAGCCAGGAGATCGCAAACCAACTGGCTGCCATAGCCGCGACCAGACGCAGCCAGCGCAGATACTGCCCTCCCTCGCCAACAGCGACGATGACCAGCCATAGGATCATTAGTTCCGCGAGCAGCCAGGTGAGTTGGTCCGCCGCCACGATCAGGGCCGCATACGAGACCGTCACGATGAGACGGGTGCGGGGATCGAGCAGGCCCTGGGTTTGATCAGGCTTCAGCATTGGCGATGGAGCGCTTACCAAGGGCCCGACGGATCTGGAACGACTGGGTGGGCTGCAGACTGGCCCGTTCCATCGCATCCGTCTGGCGCATGACATGCCAGGGAGAACCGGTGGCCAATACACGCCCTTCGGCCAGCAAGACCCAGCGGTCCGCACATTGCTCAGCGAAGTCGAGATCGTGGGTGACGAGAACAACACTCAGCCCCCTGGTGAGCAGATCGTCCATAAGCTGCTTCAGCGCTCGCCGGAAGGGCCAGTCCTGCCCCGTGGTGGGCTCGTCGAGGACCAGGACCTCCGGTTTGGCAGCGAGGACCGCGGCGAAGGCCACGCGCTTCTTCTCGCCCTCGCTCAATTGGTACGGCGTCCGCTCGAGAAGCGGTGCCAGACGAAACCACTCGGTCAGGTCCTCCAACCAGGCCTCGTCGTAGCACCCCAGAGCCCGGGCTCCCACCTCCATCTCCTCCCGCACCTGGAGCTTGAAGAACTGATTATTGACGTTCTGGAGGACCAGCCCGACGTGGCGGGCTAGCTCCGAGACGCTCCTCCGCCGGGTATCGCTGCCGAGCACCGACACGCGCCCCCAATCCGGTCGGTGGAGTCCGTTAAAATGCTTCACCAAGGTCGTCTTCCCCGAGCCGTTGGCGCCTACGAGGGCCAGGCACTCGCCGGCGTTAAGGGTTAGACTCACATCCCGTAGGACTGGCCTGCCCCCGAAGGAGAAGCCCACATCCTGCACGGAGATCAGGGTCTCTTCCGTTGTTGAGGCCCCGGCTGGTCGGTGCGGCAGGAGGTCCGCGGGGAGCTGGCGCCCCTCTGCCGCTGACACCAGAGCTTCCACGGTGAGCGGTATGTACGGCAGATCGAGCGCCTTCGCCGTCCTCACGACGGCTGGTGGACTGAGGCCAAGATCGGTGACGTCCTCGGCCAACACGTCCTGGGGCATCCCCTCCAGGGCGACCCGGCCGCGGTGGAGCACCACCATGCGCTCCACATCGGCGACGGCGTTCTCGAGTCGGTGCTCGGTAAGGACTACGGCCGTGCCGCGCCGATGGGTTTCGCTCAGGGCTTCGCGAACCCGGGCGACGTTAGCCGGGTCCAGGCTGGCATAGGGCTCGTCGAGGACCAGAACCTCCGGGCGGAGAGCCAGGACTGCGGCGATGGTCACCAGGCGCTGCTCCCCGCCGGAGAGCTGATGCGGCTCTCGATGGAGAAGATGGGTGATACCGACGATCTCCGCCGTCTGCGTGACTCGTTCTTCAATCTCTGCGGGCAAGAGCCCCAGGCTCTCCAGCCCAAAGGCGAGCTCGCTCTCCACGGTGCTGTTGAAGAGCTGAGCCTCCGAGTTCTGAAAGACGAGACCGACATGGGCGAACAGCTCGCCGACAGGGTGTTCCCTGGTATCGAGACCGGCCACGATCACGCGGCCCTCCATCCGCCCGCCGAAGAAATGGGGGATCAGCCCATTGAGGGTTCGGCAGAGAGTGGACTTACCGGAACCACTGGGACCGCAGATCAACACGTACTCCCCCGGCCGAACCTCCAAGTCGAGATCATCCAGGATCCACTTCGATCCTTTTCCGGCGTAGCGGTAGCGGAGACCGCTAACGCGGATCACGGGCTCAGGCACCTGGCGTTGCTGGCCCGTCGAAATCGACGTAGCCCGCCCGCTCCAGGAGCCTGAGGGCCAGCAGGCCCAACACGGCTCCCACGGCAGCGCTGGCCAGGAAGGAGGCGATCAATATAGTCAAGGCCATCCGACTATCCATGAAGACGGGGGCTACGAGAAGCCCGCTGACGAGGGCGCCGAGAATGCCGGTACCGATGATTTCGCCCACGGCTCCCAGATAGAGATTACGCGTATAGCGGTAGGCATAGCCAGCAAGGAGCGCGCCTATCATGCCCCCAGGAAAGGCCAGCAAGGTCCCGACACCCAGTACGTTGCGAAGAGCGCCAATGATGGCGGCGATGGTCATCGCCCACCACGGTCCCAGGAGAACGGCGGCCAGGATGTTCACGAAATGCTGGGTCGGGTTGACACTGGCGATGCCGATGGGGAAGGAGGTGAAAGGGGACAGGGCCACGCCGACGGCCACGAGAATCACGGCTCGAGCTACTCTCCGACTGCTAGTCTGCATTATGTCCTCCTGAAGCATCGAGTCCCGGGTGGGCAGCGGCGG
>SKQX01000117.1 GCA_007118795.1 Thermoflexales bacterium
AGTTCGGGCCGGCCTTCGGTTACCTGGGCTTCACCAACTGGAATCGCCGCAATTACGAGGATGCCATTCCCCACTTCGAGCGGGGGCTTACTCTGGACCTGATGGCGGGCCGACGGCGCGCCCGCCGCTTCCTCATCACCGTTGAGGATCGGTCCGCTGAGGGGTCCGGTGGGTGGTCCTCGGTAGTGGTTAGCGGTGACTTCACCCCCCTCTCCTCCCTGGAGCCGGATATACTGCGGGCGTCCTTGACCCCGTCCGCGGTGGGCGAGGGGTGGGCCCAGGCCCGCGGCACCGTGAGCCTGGATACTCGGACCGGCGACTACCAGGTTCGGCTCGAGGGTCTGCCCGAGACGGGCCCCCATCAGGCGTACGTGGGCTGGTTTGATGGCGTCAACACCCTCAGCGGCGCGCCGCTTAACACCGGGCCGTTGACGTTGACCGATGGGAGCATCGACGGCGAGTTCGAGGCGATCTGGGTGCAGGGGCCGCGCATCGACACCCTCTACACGCTGGGGCTGGCGTACTTCTACATGGCCGAGTGTGAGAAGGCCTATCCGCTATTTGATGCCGCCCTGGAGATCGATCCTGAGGATCGGAACGCTCTCGAGGGAGTCCGGATGTGCGACCAGGCGGGTGGCTGAGGGCCTGAAGCGAGCAGGCTGAGAACGACGATGGCGCTGACCTTGGTTTTTCTCCTGATGGGCATTCTGGTCGGCGGGGTTGTCAATCAGCTTGGGTCCGACCTCCCCGCGCGGCGGGCGCTGACGACGCCCCACTGCGCCTATTGCGGCCAAGAGCGCCCCTGGTGGCAGTGGCTAAGCCTATTGGGCTACCTGGCCCGACGGACCGGCTGTCCCTCCTGTGGTGCGCCCCTCGGGCTCCGACGACCCCTGATCGAGATCGGACTGGGGGTCTGCTACGGCTATCTCTGGCTGACGCTGGGGCCCTCCGTCAAGCTGATCGCCTACCTGCTCTACAGCGCGATCTTCGCCCTGATCCTGATCACCGATATCGAGCGGCGGCTCATCCTCAACGTGGTGACCTATCCTGCTATGCTCATCGGCTTCGCCGCCAGCTTTCTGGTGCCCGGGATCACGTGGCAGAGCGCCCTCGTCGGTGGTCTGGTGGGATTGGTGTTCTTCTTTGTGATCGCGGTGGTAGGGAATCAGGTCTATGGTTCGGGGGCCATGGGCGGCGGTGACGTGAAACTGGCCGGGTTTGTCGGGCTGATCACGGGCTTCCCCTCCGTCATCGTCGCCATTGTGCTGACCCTGCTCATCGGCGGCGTGGTGAGCCTGGCGTTGGTGGTCCTCCGCCTGCGCAGCCTCAACGACTACGTCCCCTATGGGCCGTTCCTGGTGGCCGGGGGGATGATCACGCTGCTGTGGGGCCCCCGCATCGTTGCATGGTTTCTGTCGTAAGGGAGGTGCGAGCACGGGATTCCGTGCTGGCCTGGCTCCTGGAGCCGAGCAACCCATCGGCCCGCACCCTCACCCTTACCGAGCTTCTGGGCCGGCCGGAGGACGACAAAGACGTGGCCATCAGTCGGACCGCCATTCCGGGTGCCAGTCCTGCTCGCGATGTCCTCATGGCGCAGTATCCCCAGGGCTATTGGATGCACCCCGGCATCGGGGTCAGTCCCCGCTACCGGGCCACCGTATGGCAGATCATCTTTCTGGCCCAGTTGGGGATGACGAGGACCCCGCCGCTCGAGCGGGCGGTAGCGCATCTCTTCCAGGCGAACCAGCGGGAGGACGGGGCTTTTCGTGCCAGCAAGCAACCGGGGGATACGCCGGCGTGTCTAAATGGGGCTCTGCTGTGGGCGCTGGAGACGCTGGGATTCGGCCAGGCCGGGCCTGCGCAGCGTGCCTGGTCGTGGCTGGCCGAAACGGTCCATAAGTACGGCCTGGCCTCCACCTACTCGGACGGGCTGGCCTGCCCGTCGGGGGCGGCCCACGTGCTGTGGGCCACCGGAGCTGTTCCCGAGGATCGGCGGGACCCGATGGTGGAGCAGCTGAGTCAGAGGGCGGCCGAGGTGCTGTTGGAGAATCCGCCTAAGATCGTGCTGGCTGAGTCCAACTCGCCCGCGGAGGGGGCGCCGGCTGCGGTGGCACTCACGTTCCCCCTGGCCCACCGTGCCGATCCTCTGCAGTGGCTGAGCCTGATAGCGGAGGCTGGCCACTCCGCCGATGGACGGGTCAGAGGGATACGGCGCTGGGTAAAGGAGAAGATGCTCCCCGACGGCACCTGGCCGCTGGAACGGACACCGAAACCCCAGTGGGCCACCTACGGAGCCCCGGGCGCTGGGAACAAATGGGTCACCCTGCGGGCCCTGAGAGCGCTGGCGCGATAGTGGGACGGCTTGGGGCCAGGCGACTATCAAGCGTCGAAGTGGCGGCCGGCGGCCGAGACCCTAAGGGTTTCAATCGGCTGAGTGCCCAGGGGAGGCTCCTTGGCACCGCAAGCCTGAGACTGGTGAAGGCGCCCGGCCAAACCTGTAGTGGTCGATTCGCTATGTGTCTAAGACCTGACAGGTCTGGCACGTCCTCCCGAATCTACCAAACAAAGGGCTCTCACGGACGGATTCGGTGACATGTGACAATCGCAGACCTGTCAGGTCTTCTGGCAAACCTATCGAGAGAACCACTTAGGGTCTGCGTCGAGCTGGCACCCGAGTTGGGCTGCGAGTTGAGTGAAA
>SKQX01000264.1 GCA_007118795.1 Thermoflexales bacterium
GAGTTCGAACCCGATTGGATCGTGGGGCTGGGCGGTGGCTCACCCATGGACGCCGCCAAGGCGATCTGGGTGCTCTACGAGCGGCCCGATCTGGAAGCGGGCGATATCAATCCCTTCGTCGACCTTCGCCTCCGTCAAAAAGCGCGGCTGATCACCATTCCCACGACTAGTGGGACAGGGGCCGAGGTCACGTGGGGCATTGTGTTGACGGACCCGTTAGAGGGACGCAAGATGGGCCTCGGGAATCGGGAGAACGTAGCTGATCTGGCTGTCGTCGATCCCGTGATGGCGGCAGGGATGCCCCCGGTTCTCACGGCCGACACTGGCATGGACGCCCTCACCCATGCCTTCGAGGGGTACACCTGCACGTGGCACACTGACTTAACCGATGGTCTGTGTGTCAAAGCGGCGCGGGACATCTTCCAATACTTGCCCCGGGCGGTACAAGAGGGAAGCGATATGGAAGCTCGGGAGCGGATGCACAACGCGGCGACCTGCGCCGGGCTCGGTTTTGGCAACGCTATGGCCTCACTGGCTCACGCCATGGGCCATGCACTGGGAGCGGCCTTTCACGTGTCGCACGGTCGGGCGGTGGGGATCTTCCTGCCGTACACCATCGAGTTTGCGGTGCGCCAGAGTCCGATTCGATTCAACGAGCTTGCTGATCGACTCGGGCTTGAAGCAGGCTCGGGCGAGGCGGGCTGTCGGAGGCTGGCTGACCGGGTTCGCGAACTAGCCCGGCAGGTCGGCAGCCCTACGAACGTCGCTGAGGCCGGGATCGACCCCGAGGCTTGCGAGCACCGCCTGGAGCAGTTGGTGGATGTTGCGTTCAACGATACCCAAATCGTCACCGCTCCCCGCAGCCCCACCTATGACGAATTGGCACAGCTTTTTCGGTGCGCCTTCGAAGGGCGAGACGTCGACTTCTAGTATAGGTAAAGAGTGGGAAAATGAACGGCTACGTGGGTAAGCTCCTGTACGTAGATCTTGGTAGTGGCGAGATTCGTGATGAGCCGCTGGATCCCGAAATGGCCCGTACCTACGTGGGGGGCAGCGGTCTGGCAGCTCGCCTAGCCTATGACATCGTGGGCGACCTAACCGACCCACTGGGACCGGAGAATCCCCTGATGGTGATGACGGGTCCCCTGGTAGGCACAGCGATGCCTTCGGCCGGCCGCTGTAGTTTCTGCGCGCTTGCGCCCCTCACCGGCATCTGGGGCGAGTCGAACACGGGAGGATTCATCGGACCCGAACTGCGCTTCACCGGCTACGACGGCCTGGTCATCACGGGGCGGTCAGAGAGGCCGGTGATGCTCGCTGTGGTGGACGGCGAGGCAAGCCTGGTGGATGGTACCGGGCTGTGGGGCCTGGATGCCTACGAAACACAGGACTGTGCTCGTCGAATTCTGGACGAGCCTCGCGCCCGGGTGGCCTGCATCGGAAAAGCCGGCGAAAACGGCGTGAAGATGGCGGCTGTTATGAACGATCACGGTCGGGCTGCCGGACGGACCGGGATGGGCGCCGTGATGGGCACTAAGAACTTGAAGGCTATTGCCCTCCGAGGTGGGGAGGACGTGCCCTTGGCCGATCCCGAAGGCTTCGCGCTTGTGGTGCGGGAGATCTTGGGCGATCTTGAGGAGGATATGGTCGCGACGGCCCTGCGGATGGCGGGGACGGCTGGCTACGTGGACATGGCGTTAATGTACGGTGACATGCCCATTGGGTACTTCCAGCGGGGGGAGTGGGAGCCGGCGAGCCAACTCTCTGGTGTACGGATGGCTGAGGAGTATCAGAAGCGCATTAGAGCTTGCTATCGCTGCCCCATCGCGTGCGGTCGCGAAACCCACGCTCCAGAATATGATCTCGAGAGGGTGGACGGTCCGGAATACGAGTCCGTGGCGGCCCTTGGGTCGCTGCTGATGGTCGACGATCTGGAGGGTGTCATATACGCCGGCCACCTCTGCAATGTCTACGGCATCGACACCATCAGCACCGGCTGCACGATCGCCTTGGCTTGCGAGATGTTTGATCGCGGGGTGTTGACCCTGGAGGACACCGGCGGCCTCGCCATTCACTATGGTGATGTGGAGATGATCCACCGGCTCATCGAAATGTTGGTGCATCGCCAGGGGTTTGGGGACATCCTGGCGGAAGGGAGTGTTGCCCTGGCAGAGCGGTTCGGCGTGCCGGAGCTGGCAGCTACTGTGAACAGGCTTGAGGTGCCGATGCACGATCCGCGGGCGTTCAGCGGCATGGCGGTGACCTATGCTCTGTCCCCTCGGGGCGCCTGTCATATGCAAGGAGACATGTACGGCGTGGACACGGGACAGGGCCCGGCCGTAGAGCTGGATATCGTGCCCGGTAACCGTTTCGAGGATTCGGAGGAGAAAGGGCGCATCGCGGCGCGTCAGCATGCCTGGCGTAGTCTCTACAACGCTTGGACGCTCTGTCAGTTCCAGAATCCGGGCGTGGAGCGGCTGCTCCGGGCGGTAAACACGGCCACCGGGTGGGATCTGCGGATTGATGATCTGCTGGTGTTGGGAAAGCGTCTTGTCGCGCTGAAACGCGTCCTCAACTTCAAGCTCGGGCTCAGGATCGAGGACGATCGCTTGCCTGGGTTGCTGCTGCATCCCCTGGACGAAGGGGGTACCGAGGGCCATGTTCCCGATGTCGACGCGCTGCTGGCGGGCGCTTATGATGAGCTCGGTTGGGACCCGCGGTCGGGGAAGCCTACCAGGTCCACGCTCGATGCCTTAGATCTCGGTTTTGTCCTGGAGTAACCACTCACCGCCGGTCATCGTGGGTTGCATCACGGCACGCTCACACATGTACGGGGCCATCGAGTAATGATGGGTGTTGCAATGTCAAGTTAAGGGGGAAAAGGGTCCTATGCAACCTTAAAACCACGCTTAACAACCTTAAAGATTGGGGAGAGCACTGGAAAAAGCGCCACCGTTGGTGTATAATAGTGGGCGGTTGTGGGGGAAAGTGGGGCAGTGTGGCACATCAACTCCGCAAGACGGCTCGCCGAAGCTCTCACGTGGGGAATACAACGACATGCTTTTGGGAGAGTTTGTCCACGTCCTCGACAGCAAAGGACGAGTGACCGTCCCCGCCAAGTTCCGTGCTGAGTTGGGCACCTCCTTGGTGGTTACCCGTGGCATCGATCGCTGTCTTGCTGTTTACCCGATCTCCAAGTGGGAGCAGCTGGCTGGTCAGGTGAGCGAGCTCCCCCTGACGGACCGGCAGGCTCGTGCCTTTCGGAGGCTCCTCTTCGCGAGTGCTGCCGATGTGTCCCCTGATGGACAGGGGCGCATCCTCATTCCCCCGCCTCTACGTGAATACGCCCATCTTGACGGGGAGGTCGTCGTCGCCGGCCTTAGCACGCATATCGAGCTATGGGACACGGAGGCCTGGGAGGGTGAGCGCGAGCGCATCGAGGGCATGGATCCCGAGATCAACGGTTGGGCAGTGTTGGGCATTTAGTTTGGAAAGCTGCCCCTAACGTCGAGTTGGAGGCGTCTTGATAGTCCGGGAAGGAGGGGGGTGGTGTTAGACGATGCGAAACCACGTCCCTGTTCTTTTACATGAGGTAGTATCTGGCTTGCAGGTCGAGTCAGGGGCTCATTACATCGATGCCACGGTCGGGGGAGGGGGACACGCGCGGGAGATTCTGAAAGCCTCGGCTCCTGACGGCAGACTGCTGGGTCTGGACAGGGACCTAGGGGCTCTTCAGATGGCCGGCGAGGAGTTGGCCGAGTTTGGCGAGCGGGTGATCCTTGTGCACGGGTCCTTTGCCCATCTGGGAGATGTCGCCGTTGATCAAGGCTTCAGCCCGGCAGACGGTGTGCTCTTTGACCTTGGCCTGTCCTCTCTGCAGCTTGCAGACGCGGAGCGCGGGTTCTCTTTCATGTCCGAGGGCCCTCTCGACATGCGGTTCGATCCCACCTCGCCGGGGCCAACGGCGGCGGATCTGATCAACGAGCTGTCGGCGGATGCGCTTGCCGACCTATTCTACGAGTTTGGCGAGGAAAGGCAGTCGCGGCGTATCGCCGCAGCTGTGGTTGAGGCGCGGCCGATCCATGGAACAGGGGAACTGGTAGAGGTGATAAAGGGGGCGGTCGGGCGACGCCGAGGGCGACTCCATCCGGCAACCCTGGTCTTTCAGGCGCTGCGTATCGCCGTCAACCAGGAACTCTCGGCGTTGAAGGCGGCCCTGCCACAAGCCGTGGGACTGTTGAGGCCGGGAGGGCGGTTGGCCGTGATAGCGTTTCATTCCTTGGAGGATCGTATCGTTAAGCGGTTCATCGGGAGAGAGAGCAAGGATTGTGTCTGTCCGCGGGAGTTACCGATCTGCACCTGCGAACATACGGCCACCCTCCGCGTGGTCACTCGCAAGCCCGTCTACCCGACGGAGGAGGAGATGGCAGAAAACCCCCGCTCTCGCTCGGCTCGATTGAGAGTCGCGGAACGGAAAGGATACTAGACCTGTCGATGCCCGACTTCCTGGAATGGGTCACTCACGGTGTGAAGCAGGGGCGCTTTGAGATGAATGCCGCCGCCACCGTGGGGGTCTCGCTGGTCGTCGTGGTGCTCACGCTGGTGACGGCTCTCTACTTGATGCTTATCAGCCGCACGGCCGCTCGAGGGCGCTACATCGAGGGTCTCCAGGCGCAGGCCTTCGGTCTACAGCGGGAGAATCAGCAGCTGATGGTGGACATCGCGGAACAGAGCACTGTCTCTGGGCTCCGGGAGCGAGCCGAAGCTCTCGGCTTGGTAGCCGCGGAGACCATTGAGTTCGTGGCGGATTTGGAGCAATAGTCGGAGCGCCAGATGGCTGAAGGTCCAAGACGTCGTCTAATGTTGCTGATCACTCTGCTGGTCGGCTCTGTGATCGTGGTCGTGATTCAGCTGGTCAAGGTGCAAGTCGTCGATCACGAGTTCTACAAGAACTGGGCTCTGGAGCAGCAGGTGCGGGCGATCACCATGGACACCCCGCCTCGCGGGGTCATCCGGGATCGAGGAGGACACCTATTGGCCGGCAACGGACTGAGATATGCTGTGGAGGCGGCTCCCGCGTACATCGTGGACAAAGCAGGAGTGGCTGATCAGCTGGCATCCGTTCTGCATATGCCGGCCTCTCACATCGAAACAGCGCTGAGTAGTCGTGGTCACGATCAGCAACTGAGGCAGTGGGTGCTGCTCGCTCCTTCTGTGTCACGGGACGTGGGCGAGGGAGTGAAGGACCTGAACGTCAGTGGGATCACCGTTCGTCCCCTGTGGGAGCGCTCATACCCGCAGGGTACGTTAGCCTCCCACACGCTTGGGTTCTCGACGATGATCACGGGGTATTACGGCGTTGAGGGCTACTACGACGTGATGCTTCGGCCGGAGGTGGTGGAGTGGGTGGGTCCGGTGGATGTCGCGAGTCTCCCGATTCCGTGGCAGCCGGTGGCGGGTGAACTGCCGCGTAGGGGAGTCGACCTGGAACTTACCCTCGATCGGACGGTGCAGACCTTGGCGGAGCAGGAACTACTGCGGTCACTTGGCGAGTACGGCGCGGAGGCAGGTACCATCATCGTCATGGAACCGGAGACGTTCGGCATCCTGGCTATGGCCAGCTATCCCACGTACCATCCTGAGCAGTACGTGGAGTTGGCCGCACTGGCGTCCCCTCCCTTCGAGGATCCCGCTGTGAGCAAACAGTACGAGCCCGGGTCGGTGTTCAAGATCTTGACGGTAGCCGCGGCCCTCGACTCCGGCATGGTGACGCCACAGACGACGTACAACGACCAGGGATGGATCGAGGTGGGAGGCCAGACGATTCGCAACGCCACGCGGAGAGCCTATGGGGTCAGCACGGTTACTGAGCTCTTGGCCAAGTCCCTCAATGTGGGCGCCGCATGGTTGAGCCGGGATATGGGGCCCGATGTATTCTACAGCTATCTAAAGGGTTTTGGTCTCGGAGAGCGGACGGGGATCGACCTGGCCGGAGAGGTGGCCGGTCAGCTCTGGCTGCCGGAGGATGTGGAGCACTGGCATCCATCGAACCTGGGCACGAACTCCTTCGGGCAGGGTGTGGCGGTGACGCCGCTTCAGATGGCTGTCACCGTAGCAACGGTGGCCAATGACGGCGTGCGGCTGCGTCCCCACGTGGTGGGGCGCCGAATAAGCCCTGACGGGGCAGTCTCTGTGTACCGGCCGGTGGAGGTGGAGCGTGTGATCTCCCCGGAGACGGCGCGTGATCTTACGGAGATCATGGTGCGCTGTGTGGAGGACGAAGTGACCCTTGCGCGGGTCGAGGGATACCGTGTGGCCGGGAAGTCCGGGACGGCGCAGATCCCTGTGCCTGGGGGCTATGCCAGGGAGGGCACGATTGCCACCTTCGTCGGATTCGGTCCCTTACCCGATCCAGAGCTGGTCATCCTCGTCAAGCTGGATCGTCCTAAGACGTCACCCTGGGCAGCGAACACGGCAGCGGGAAGCTTCCAGCGTTTGATCTCGGAGTTGTTCACAGTATTGGGCATCCCCCCGGAGGAGGGGCGACTGGTGGTGGAGGTGGGGCCGCGATGAGCGGGTATCTGACGTTGGCGGATGTGGTCGAGGCTTTGGCGGGCGTTCGGCCGCCAGGCCTGGAGCGGGTGGTTACAGCTACCGTGGTCGACTCCCGAGAGGCCCAGCCGGGGGCGCTCTTCGTGGCGTTCCAAGGCGAGCACGCTGATGGGCACGACTACGTGGGCGATGCCTTCTCCCGCGGAGGGGTGGCAGCGCTCGTGGAACAAGATCTCGCTGGGGAGGGACTCCTGGTGGATCTTCGAGAGCCGGAGTTGATTTGGCCCGATAGCTGGTGTTTGCCTCTCGTCCTTGAGGTCGACAATACCCTCGACGCACTTCAGCGGCTGGCCACGTTCTGGCGACAATCCCAGCCACGCTTGAGGGTGGTGGGTATTACCGGGAGCGTGGGGAAGACTACGACGAAAGAGCTGACGGCGTCGGTGCTTGCACGGCGGTACGCCACAATAAAGAGTGAGGCCAGCTACAATACAGAGATCGGCTTGCCGCTGACCCTGCTGCGGCTGACTGGGAAGCACGAGTGTGCGGTGCTGGAAATGGGTATGTATGACATGGGGGAGATCGCCGATTTGGCTCGCATTGCCCAGCCACAGGTGGGCGTGGTGACCATCGTCCGTCCCGTGCACCTGGAGCGAGCCGGTAGCTTTGAGCGCATCGTCAAGGCGAAGAGAGAGCTGATCGAGGCGCTGCCACCCGCCCCAGAGGGCACGGCGATCCTCAACTACGACGACGAGATGGTGCGCGGCATGGCAGCGGCCACAGACGCCCGAATCTTGACATACGGTCTGTCGCGTCAGGCGGATCTGTGGGCCGACGGAATCGAGGGCCTCGGGTTGCAGGGCATTCGGTTCCGGCTCCATCACCAGGGCGAGACCATTCACGTGAGATTGCCCTTACTCGGGCGCCACTCGGTCCACACGGCGCTGCGCGCGACGGCAGTGGGATTGGTGGAGGGCCTGAGCTGGGAGGAGATCGTGGGAGGATTGCGGGAAGTGGAAGCCGCGGCCCAACTGCGACTCTTCGCTGTGGAAGGCCCCCAGGGCGCCACCATTCTGGACGATACCTACAACGCCAGTCCTGCGTCCACCATCGCCGCTCTTAATCTCCTCGACGAGCTCGACGGCCGTAAAGTGGCGGTGCTAGGCGACATGTTGGAGCTAGGACACTACACGCAGGAGGCCCACGAGAAGGTGGGCATGCGCGCCCTCGACGTCGCCGACGTGCTCATCACTGTGGGGGAGTTGGCTCAGATCATCGGTGAGTCCGCGATCCGCTGGGGCATGCCACCGGAGCATGTCCACATGCTCCCTGGTAATGAGGCTGCTATCGGCCTGCTGGAGAGAGTGGTAGGCAGTCGCGACGTCATTCTGGTGAAAGGCTCTCGGGCCCTCCGTATGGAGGAGATAGTCAGCGCCTTGAGTAGGGAGTGCTAGCGCGGCGGGCATCGGTCTATGGATAGAGCGCTTATTCTGGCGAGCATCTCGTTTCTCCTGGCCGTGGTGTGGGGTCCACTTCTGATACGGATCCTCCTACATTACCGGATCGGAAAGCGGATTCGCATTGATTGTCCCGATGATCACGAAAACAAGATGGGGACGCCCACCATGGGCGGACTGATGATCGTCGTCCCGGTGATTCTGATCACGGTGGTGCTCAATATCTATAACCTTATGGGACGCACTGTCATCGGACGGTCGATCCTGGTCCCGCTCACTGCCATGGTCATCTACTCGGTGGTCGGGGGCCTCGACGATATCGCTGGTGTGCGGGGTGTCCGCCGGGGGGCCGGTCTCACCGCTACTCGGAAACTAATCTGGGAGATTCCCGTGACCTTGGGGATCGCTGTGGTGATGCTGATGACGGACTTTCAATTCGCCGGGCAGGTCGGTGTCCCTGGGGTAGCGGAGATGGTCGAGCTGGGTTGGGTTTGGGTGCCGTTCGCGGCCTTGATCATCTTGGGCTCGGCGAACGCGGTGAATCTAACCGACGGTCTGGATGGTCTGGCGGGTATCATCGTCGCCAGTGCCTTCGCGGCTTACGGAATACTGGCCCAGCTGCAGGGCCAGTTCTATCTAATTCAGTTCTGTTTTACGGTGGTGGGCGGCTGCTTCGCCTTCCTTTGGTACAACGCTCATCCGGCTCAGATGTTCATGGGCGACACCGGGAGCCTTGCCCTGGGGGCGGCCTTGGGCACCGTGGCGCTGATGACGGGGCAGTGGTTGCTCTTACCCATCATCGCCCTGGTCCCGGTGGCGGAGACGCTCTCGGTCATTGTCCAGGTGCTCTACTTCAAGTATACGAAACGGCGCTTTGGCAAAGGGCGACGGGTATTCAAGATGAGCCCCCTGCACCACCACTTTGAGCTGTTGGGGTGGTCGGAGACGCAGGTGGTGCAGCGCTTCTGGTTGGTCGAACTGCTCGCGGCGATGGCGGGAGTCGCTCTGGCGCTTCTTTAGCTGGTTTGTCGTTCGTGCCGAAACCGGGCGGACGCAAGGGAAGGACAGCCACTAGTATCGGATGTTATCGATGGAGGGAAAGACACTGAAGGGAAGACACGTCGTGATCCTCGGCCTCGGGCGACAGGGGAGCGCCTTGGCTCGCTTCCTGACCGAAAGAGGTGCCAGGGTGACCGTCTCCGACATACAGGAGGAGGCGGCACTGCTCGACCGACGCGAGGAACTGGCAGGGTTGCCGATCGACTATGAGCTGGGCGACCATCCTATGCGACTGCTTGACGAGGTCGATCTTCTCTGCCTCAGCGGAGGGGTACCCCTGGATGTTCCTATCGTGGTCGAGGCGCGGGCGCGCGGCATCCCGCTCAGCAATGATGCGCAGATCTTCCTGGAACGGTGCCCGGCCTCGGTGATTGGGATCACGGGATCAGCGGGCAAGACGACTACGTCGGCATTGGTGGGTGAGATGTGTCGGGTCGCGGGGTTTCGCACATGGGTCGGGGGAAACATCGGCAATCCGCTTGTCAGCGACCTTCCAGCGATCCGAGCGGGGGATCGAGTGGTGATGGAGCTCTCCAGCTTTCAGCTGGCCCTGATGACGAAGAGTCCGCACGTGGCCGCGGTACTCAATATTGTGCCGAACCATCTCGATCGACACGGCACCATGGCGAACTACATTGAAGCGAAGCGCAACATTCTTGCCAACCAGACGCGGGATGACGTAGCACTGCTGGGCTATGACGACGCCGATGCTCGGGCCTTGGCTCTGGAGACCCCGGCGCGGCTCTACTTCTTCAGCGGTGGCGCTGAGGTGGAGGCGGGGGCTTTCAAGACGAACGGCGAACTGACCCTGCGGATGAACGGGGACGCCAGGGAGGCCAGGGAGCGGGTTGATCATGAGATTTGTCGGGTATCCGAGCTGCAACTTCTCGGGCATCACAATCTGTTGAATGTGCTGGCTGCAAGTGTGCTGGCTGGGTTGGCAGGCGTTCCGCTCGAGGCGATCCGGGAGGTGGCGACGACCTTCAAAGGCGTCGAACACCGGCTGGAGTGGGTACGGGACGTGATGGGCGCGCACTGGTACGATGATTCCATCGCCACGGCCCCGGATCGCACATTGGCAGCGCTGCGTTCCTTCGAGGATCCCATCGTCCTGTTGGCCGGCGGCCGGGACAAGAACCTGCCTTGGGAGGAGCTTGCCGCGGCGATGCTGCGGCGAGTCCGTCGTCTGGTCACTTTCGGGGAGGCCGGTTCGATGATCGCCGAGCTTGTGGCCAAGGCAAGGGCCACAGGCGAGAGCGGGAGTGTCTTGGAGGGGATCCAGACCGTGGATACGCTGGAGCAGGCGGTCGCGGAAGCGGCGCGAGTGGTTCGGCCGGGGGACGTGGTTCTTCTGTCCCCGGGAGGAACGAGTTTCGATGCTTTCCGGGATTTCGCCCAGCGGGGGCAGCGCTTCAAGGAGCTGGTGTGGGACCTGCGAGAGGGTGGCGATTCGAGTAGTCGTTCGGGGGATGGATGACGAAGAAGAGAAACGGTAGACAGGCCCATCCCGATTACGTCCTGATGTTGACCGTCGCCGGTCTGACGGTGGTTGGCCTGATGCTGATCTACAGTGCCACCTTCGATTGGTCATATCAGGTGTATCAGAACTCTTTCCATATCGCTCTCAGGCAGTTCCGCTGGGTCGGTCTGGGTGTCGTCGGCCTGGTTGTGTTCACCTTCGTCCCGTACGAATGGTGGCGAAAGGCCGCGGTGCCCGTGATGGGAGCGACGCTGGCGGCGCTCTTGCTGGTGTTGCTCTTCGGGCAGAAGCGATTCGGTGCCCAGCGGTCCTTCTTCGACGGTTCGATCCACCCGGGCGAGCTGGCCAAGCTGTCCGTGATCATCTACATCGCGGCCTGGCTCTCGTCCAAGGGGGAGCAGATCCGAGATCTGACCTACGGCCTAATCCCTTTTGCCGTGTTGATAGGCGTGGTGGCCGGGCTCATCGTGGCACAGCCCGACATCGGGACTGCCATATTGATCTGCATGACCGCGGTCGCGGTCTTCTTCTTCGCCGGTGCAGATGTCCTTCAGCTGGCTGTTGGCGGCGCCATCGGTGCGGTTCCGTTCGCGTTGCTGGTCAGCAATTTCCCGTACGCCTCGGATCGCATCTCAGAATGGCTGCAAGTGTGGCGCAGTCCTGAGCTGGCCGGACACCACATGAAACAGACCCTGATCGCGTTGGGGAGCGGGGGCCCATTCGGGGTCGGGCTGGGACAAGGTCAGCAGAAACTGGGCTATCTACCGACGCACCACACAGATGCCATCTTCGCTGTGTTGGGGGAGGAAGCCGGCCTGGTTGGGTGCCTGATGGTGATTGGTCTCTTTGTGCTGTTTGCTTACCGCGGCTTCAAGATCACAATGGAGGCACGGGATCCGTTTGCCGCGCTGCTCGCGTGCGGGGTAACCTGTTTGATCACCTTTCAGGCCCTGCTCAATGTGGGGGTGGTTACGGGGCTGGTCCCTTTTACCGGTATGGCACTTCCCTTCATCAGCTCCGGTGGATCCTCGATGATGGTTTCACTGGCCGCGGTGGGGGTGTTGCTGGGTGTTTCTCGGGGCAGAGACGTCAACAAAGGCCGTCGGGTGAAGGGCACCAAAGAGGAGGGAGCCCGTCAGTATGCGCATCTGGATCGCCGGCGGGGGTACCGGGGGACACGTCTATCCCGGACTCGCGGTCGCGCAAGCGCTCAACGTCGTAGGTGATCCGGAGATCATCTATGTCGGAGGCTCCGGGGGTATTGAAGAGGAGCTGGCGGCACGAGCCGGTCTCTCCTTCGTGGGGATTCCTGCTGGGGGTGTGCATGGCCTGGCACCGCGGACAGCAGCGCGGAACGTTTACAGATTAATGAGGGGATGGCGGCTCGCCTACGGATGCGCCCGGTGCCAGCGGCCGTCGGCCCTGTTTGCCACCGGTGGGTACGCCAGTGTGCCGGTCGCCCTGGCGGCAGCAGCGCATAGAGTTCCCATTCTGGTCTATCTGCCCGATGTCGAGCCAGGCTTGGCCGTCCGCCTGATCGCCCGATTGGCGGCGAGAGTAGCCGTGACGGTGAGGGACTCGCAGAAGTACTTCGCCAGGAAGAAGGTGGTGGTGACTGGATACCCAGTCCGGGCTGAGTTCGTTGGGTTGGATCGGGAGGCGGGGCGAAGGGCCTTGGGGTTAGCTCAGGGTGATCCGGTGCTGCTGGTGATGGGTGGAAGCCGGGGTGCTCGCAGCCTCAATCACGCCCTGGGGGATGTCTTGGAGCATGTATTGCCGATGGCACAAGTGATTCATCTGACGGGGGAACTGGATTGGCCCTGGGTCTCTGAGTTGCGGCAAGAGTTGCCCGAGGAGCTTGGAGATCGGTACCATGCGTTCTCGTATCTGCACGATATCGGATACGCGTTGGCTGCGGCCGACTTGGCGGTGTGCAGGGCTGGGGCCTCGACCCTGGGTGAACTGCCGTTTTTTGGGCTGGGCGCGGTGCTTGTTCCCTATCCACATGCGTGGCGCTACCAGCGGGTGAACGCGGAGTGGCTGGCCGACAGAGGGGCGGCCGTCACGTTACGGGATGAGGGGTTGGAGCGCGAGTTACTACCGACGCTGCGGCGGCTGCTCACTGACCGTGAGCTGCTGAAGCGCATGGGCGATCGATCGAGCGAGCTGTCTCAGCCCGATGCGGCAGCCCGCCTGGCACAGATCCTTTGGACATTAGCATAGGGTGGTGAGCGATGGTACCTCTAGATACAGTCTTGTGGGCGTTCGTCCTGCTCTTCGGGGTTATGGGAGCCCTACGGGGATGGTCGAAGGAGATGCTGGTGCTGTTCAGCGTAGTGGTGGCCTTGGCTATGCGCCTCATTTTCACAGAGTACGTGCCTTTCATCAGCGAGTTCTTCGACCGACCGCCGGGCCAGCAGTTCTACCTATACTCAGGACTCGTCATACTGATGGCCATCGGCGGATACGCCGGTCCCGCAGTCTCTCACAAACTGGCCCATGCGTCCGCGCGGGACACTCTTCAGGACGTATTGCTCGGGTTCATCATTGGCACCATCAACGGCTTCCTTATCATGGGTTCGCTCTGGTACTTCTTGGACGGGGCGGGGTACGATATATTGGGTATCTACCCGCCTCTTCCGGGATCGCCGGCCGCCATGTTGGCCAGCAACTATCTGCCGCCGCTGTGGCTTTCGGACGCGGTGTTGTTGACAGCCTTCTCCTTCGCGTCCGTGTTCGTGATCATCGTCCTGGTCTAGATGCGAGGTATGAGTGATTCTGAGACCTAACTCACCCGGAACAAATAGCCAGCGCGTCCATCTGATCGGGATTGGGGGCGCAGGGCTGTCCGCCATCGCTCGTGTGCTTCTGGAGCGGGGTGTCTCGGTCAGCGGCTCCGATCAGGTGGTGTCGCCGGTGGCTCAGGCGCTGGCGCGAGATGGAGTTCGTGTCTTCGAAGGGCACGCCGCGGGGAATGTGGCCTGTGCCGACCTGGTGGTCGTTTCGTCGGCGGTGCCGGATGACAACATCGAGATCCAGACCGCGAGAGCGTCCGGCGTTCCGGTTCTGGGACGTGCCGCGTTTCTCCGACAGCTAATGGAGGGCTCCCTCGGGATCGCCGTAGCAGGAACCCACGGCAAGACCACCACGACGGCGATGATCGCATCCGTAGTATTGGCTGCTGGGCGCGATCCCACCTTTGTCGTCGGAGGTGTGCTGGCCGGGTTGGGGACCAACGCGCGAGCTGGGAGTGGCCCGCTCTTCATCATCGAGGCTGATGAGTACGAGAGGACGTTTCTTAGCCTGAGGCCCACCGTTGCTGTGGTGACCAACGTAGAGCACGATCACCCAGACTGTTACCCCGCTTTCGACGATTTCCGCGGTGCCTTCGAGACGTTCGCTAATAGCGTGCCAGAGGAGGGGCTGCTGGTGATCTGCGCGGACGATCCCGTTGCCCGTGAGATTGGCGAACAGCAAGCCCTGGCGAAGACTGTCGCTTTCTTTGGGTTGAGCGAGGAAGCAGTCTGGCGGGCTGAGGAGATCAGACCAAATCCTGCGGGGGGTGTTGACTTTCTGGCCGTGCACCAAGGGGAAACGCTGGGCCTAATCCGGCTCCGGTTGCCGGGCGCCCACAACGCGTCCAACGCGATGGCCGTGTTGGTGGTGATGGACTACCTAGGGGTGCCCTTCCGGGTCGCTCGAGAGGCGCTGACAGCATTTAGAGGGGTGGCACGTCGGTTCGAGACCAAGGGGGAGGCGGAAGGGGTCTTGGTGATCGACGACTATGCGCACCATCCCACGGAGATTCGAGCAACTCTCCAGGCAGCGACGGAGTCTTTCCCGGACCGTCGGATTTGGGCGATATGGCAGCCCCACACTTACAGCCGGACCAAGGTTCTTCTGGATGGGTTTGGCACGGCGTTTTCGGAGGCTGATGAGGTTATCATCCTCCCCATATACGAGGCGCGAGAGACTGCAGCGTGGGGGATATCCAGCGCTGACGTCGTCGAGGCGATGGACCATGACAACGTTCGGGCCGCGGCGGCCATGGAAGAGGCTCTCCTCTGGTTGGGGACTGAGGTGAGAGCGGGTGATGTGGTGATCACCCTGGGAGCGGGAGATGGGTTCCGTGTGGGTGAATGGCTCTTGGACATGCTGTCAGACCCGAGTGCAAGGCACGCAACCGCATGACCGATGAACGGTGGATGCAGGACTGGCAAAGAGGGCAGAGGACCTCGGTGGGCGCTCTCGGTCCGCGCAACATGGGCTCGCTGGAGGGATGATGGTGTCTCAACCGAAGTGGTCAGCGCTGGCCACAGCTGTGGGCCCAGCGGCGCGCCATCAGGTGGCGCTGGCTCCTTACACCTCGATGCGCGTTGGTGGGCCGGCCGATCTGTTGGTGGTGGTCGAGAGCGCGAAGGAGCTGGCGCGCGCTGTGCGGTTGGCGCGACAGCACAGCGCACCATGGAGGGTGTTGGGCGCCGGGTGTAACGTCCTTGTCAGTGATGGGGGACTCCGCGGGCTGGTGATTATCAACCGCGCGGCTTCCGTTGTGTTAGAAAATCGGGAAATGGAGGCCGAATCGGGGGCAAAGCTAGCCGCTGTCGCCGAGAGATCTGTGAACGGGGGTCTGGGAGGCCTGACCTGGGCTGCGGGGCTCCCCGGTACGGTGGGTGGGGCCGTCGTCGGAAACGCCGGGGCCTATGGGGGCGATGTGGCCGACGTGTTGCGCAGTGCCGTCGTCCTGGAACCGGATGGCGAAGTGCGAGAGAGGCCTCAAAGCTGGTTCGAGTTTCGATACCGCGGGAGCAAGTTGAAGGGTGTCAGCGGCATTGAAGGACAACGTCCTCAGACTGACGGTCGAGAATCCTCGGCCCCCAGCGGTGCTGACTGGGTGATTCTCAAGGCGATACTGGAGTTGGACATGGGCGATGCTATCGCGCTTCGGGCGGAGGCCGACGAGATCATCGAACGCCGGAGAACGAGCCACCCCCCGGGTCCGACTATGGGTTCGACGTTTAAGAACCCACCGGGGGACCACGCGGGGCGCCTGATCGAGCAGGCCGGGCTGAAAGGCCACCGCATCGGTGGCGCGCAGATATCGGAGCAGCATGCCAACTTCTTCATCAACGTGGGTGGGGCCACGGCTCACGATGTGCGCGGGCTCATTCAGCACGCGCAGATGGAGGTGGCGCGGAAACTCGGTGTGAGGCTGGAGCTAGAGGTCGAGCTGCTAGGGCGGCAAGAGACCGCATGACCGGAGAGGGATGGCCAACGGGCGAGGAAGGCCCAGGAGGGTGAGATGACCAATAGGCTCCGGGTGGCAGTGATATTCGGAGGACAGTCTGGGGAACACGAGGTCTCCCTGGCCTCCGCCCGCTCCGTGATGGAGGCGATGGATGAGGAGAAGTATGAGATCATCCCCGTGGGCATCACCAAGGACGGTCGCTGGCTGGCATCGGGCGATCCAATGGATGCTTTGGCGTCTCATGTGCCGGAGGTCAGCCAGCCGGCGGCTCTCTTGGGTGACCCCTCGCGGCCAGGTCTGTTCCTTTTGGAGGATGGTCAGGCGGGGACTCGAGCGGCCCCATTCACGGACGTGGAGGTGGTTTTCCCGGTCCTCCACGGTCCCCTGGGGGAGGACGGGACGGTCCAGGGGCTGCTCGAGCTCGCTGACCTGCCGTACGTCGGAGCTGGTGTGATGGCCTCCGCAGTGGCGATGGACAAGGTGGTCTTCAAAGACGTGATGCGGGCTCACGAGCTTCCCATCGTAGACCATGTCATGGTGAAGCGCCGGGCGTGGGATACCGATCCTCAGGACGTCATAACGCAAATCGAGGGCCGGTTCCCATACCCGGTCTTCACCAAGCCAGCTAATCTCGGCTCCAGTGTCGGGATTACCAGGTGCCCCGATCGGACCGGGCTGACGGTTGGATTGTCCGAAGCTGGGCGCCACGACCGGAAGCTGTTGGTCGAGCCAGCAGTGGCGCAGGCCAGAGAGATCGAGGTGAGTGTTCTGGGCAACGACGAGCCCAGGGCATCGCTGCCCGGCGAGATCATCCCCAGCCGGGAGTTCTACAGCTACGAGGCCAAGTACGTGGACACGGGTGACGCGGCGTCCTCGCTTCACATCCCGGCACCGCTTTCGGACAAACTGACCCAGCGGGTGCGGGAGCTGGCTCTGCGAGTGTACAAGGCCGTCGACTGCGCTGGGATGGCTCGCGTTGACTTCCTCCTCTCCGGAGAGACGGGAGTGTTGTACGTCAATGAGATGAACACCATCCCGGGTTTCACCGACATCAGCATGTACCCCAAGCTTTGGGAGGCCAGTGGGATTCCCTATCCGAAGTTGATCGACCGGTTGATTGAGTTGGCCTTGGAGCGGTGGAGGGACAGCGGACGCACGAATGGTCGCCGTCGCGAAGGGGGCCAGGGCGCGAACTCGCACCAGCATCGAGGAGGGACACTGTGATCAAGTCTTGGAAGCCGTCAGAGACCAAACGATATGAGAGAGCTGGGGCGGTGGTGCTCAATCAGGTCCGCTTGGGGCAGGCCCCCATATCTCTCCGCAAGTCGAAGTGGCTTCAGAGAGGCCTGTGGGTGTTGGTCGCCGTGGCTATCGCGGCGGGCACTCTTGCGCTATGGCTGACGTGGGACAGCCGCTTCTACGTTTACGGTGCCCAGATCGTAGGGGCCCGGCGGATTCCGCCCGCTGAGATCTTTCGGGGAAGCGGACTGGACGGGTTGCACATCCTTTGGGCACGATCGGCAGCCATCGAGGCACGCTTGTTGGACGAGTTTCCGTCCCTCGAGACCGCCGAGGTGAGGTGCCAGTTACCTGCGACTTGCGTGATTCAGGTCACGGAGCGGCAGCCCCGTGTTTTGTGGCAAGATCAAGGGGACGTGTGGTGGATCGACGAAGAGGGTGCCATCTTCCTCGCGCAGGAAGGCACGCCTGGGCTCGCACCTGGCGAGGAGGTGAGTGGGCGCTGGGTGGTGACCGGGCCGTTGCCCCGCGGCGAGGATGGCAATCTGGATGAACCAGTGCGAGTAGCGCTGACCGAGCTCTGGGCCAGCGGTTGGCACGTGCCGACCGTCTTTGAATACACGCCGGATCGAGGGTTGAGCTTCGTCGATCAACGCGGGTGGCGGGTCATCGTGGGGCGAGGATCCGGGATGGACCAGCGGCTCAGGGCGCTTGAACGGTTAACCGATCATCTCGGAGCGCAGGGTGTGGAGCCGACATTTGTCGATGTGCGTTTCCCGAGAGCGCCTTATTACTCGGTTTCGCCGGAGTAAGTTCGGCGATCCTCGAGGGGGGGAGGGGACCGTGGAGCCAACCATAGTCGGCATCGACGTGGGGTCAAGTAAGATTTGCACGCTGGTGGGTGAGCTCCGCCAGGATGGGTCGGTGCGGGTGGTTGGCGTCGGCTCGGTTCCCGCCCGGGGCCTGCGGAAGGGCGTGGTGGTCAACGTAGAGGATACCACAGCGGCCCTCGCCAGTTCCATCGAGGAGGCCCAGCGTTCTTCCGGCTACAAGCTCGAGCGTGCCTACGTCAGCATTGGGGGGGAGCACGTATCTTCGCTCAACTGCCAGGGGGTCGTGGGCGTTTCCCACCGACGCGAGGGGATTACGTTTGACGACGTGGAGCGAGCCCTGGATGCCGCCTGCGCCATCACGGTACCTCACAACCACGAGATCATGCACGTGATCCCGCGCGGCTACGTCGTTGACGGACAGAACGGTGTCCGGGAACCGGTCGGCATGCACGGGTTTCGCCTTGAGGCCGAGGCTCACGTCGTCACCGGGTCACGGACCGCCATCCAGAACCTGGTGAAGTGTGTGGGGCGAGCCGGGATGGAGGTCGACGAAGTGGTGTCGGCGCCGATCGCTGCGGGCGATGCCGTGCTGACCGAGACCGAGCGGGAGATGGGCGTCGTACTGGCCGACATCGGAGCTGGCACGACGGACGTGGCCATCTTCATCGACGGGGCGGTGTGGCACACGGTCACCCTTGGCGTGGGGGGAGCCTACGTAACCCAGGACATTGCCATCGGGCTGCGCCTGTCGCCCGTGGTGGCCGAGGAGATCAAGGTCAAACACGGACACGCCATCGCAGCTGAGGTGGATTCCGAAGAGGCGTTCATGGTAGCGTCGTTTGGGGACGAAGCACCCCAGGCGGTGCCGCGGTGGCAGCTGGCCAGTATCATTGAGGCCCGGGTTCAAGAGATCCTGTCGATGATCAACAGGGAGATCAAGCGTTCGGGATATGACGGACTGCTGCCCGCCGGTATCGTGCTGACCGGTGGGACACCCCAACTGCCGGGTATCCTACCGCTGGGGCGGGAGCTTCTGGACCTGCCAGTCCGGGTGGGCAAGCCACAGGACCTGCAGGGCTTGATCGACGCCATTGACAATCCGGCCCACGCTGTGGGGGCGGGCCTGTTGATGTGGGGCAGCACCGAGGAGGCGCGACCACAGCTACGTAGTAGGCCACGGCCCAGGGGAGGCACGCAGTTCGTCAAGTGGCTCCGCGCGTTCCTCCCTAGTTAAACGAGCCACTTTACCGCCGTATCGTGACCGGGAATGCCAGGTCGAGGCCGCTGGTACTCAGCGGCTGAGCGTAGACGTTCTCATTCTCACATTATAGACCGATGGAATATTTCGACGGAAGTCTGGAGGGGACAATGGAGATACAAGGGCCAACAGGTTTCGTTTCGACCAGTTCGCGTGATAACAACAAGGGGGGATCTATGAACAAGGCATCACAGCCCGAGAGCTTCGCCAAGATCCGGGTCGTCGGCGTGGGAGGCGGAGGCAGTAACGCCGTCAACCGGATGATCGCTGAGGGCATGAGTGGGGTTGATTTTGTGGCGGTCAACACTGACGCTCAAGCGCTTATGCTGTCCGACGCCCCCGTGCGGGTCCGCATTGGGGACAAACTGACGCGGGGACTCGGTGTGGGCGGGAATCCCGAGATGGGGTCGGAGGCGGCCGAAGAGTCTGTGGACGAGCTAATCGACATTCTCGAGGGCTCCGACATGGTCTTCATCACCGCCGGCATGGGCGGGGGCACGGGCACCGGGGCATCGCCCGTCGTGGCGCGGGTGGCCAAGAAGATTGGGGCGTTGAGTATTGGCGTCGTCACGCGACCCTTTAGCTGGGAGGGTTCGGTTCGGGGCACCGCGGCGCAATCCGGTATCGAAGAGCTGAAGGAGCAGGTTGACACGTTGATCGTCATCCCCAACGACCGCCTGCTGGAGATCGCCGATAAGCGGGTGACGCTCTACAACGCGTTCTCCCTTGCCGACGATGTGTTGCGTCAGGGCATCCAGGGCATCTCTGAGCTGATCACGGTGCCTGGACTTATCAACCTCGATTTCGCCGATGTGCGCACCATCATGGCGGAGGGCGGCGCGGCACTGATGGCCGTCGGCCGGGCCAACGGAGAGGACCGGGCCCTGGAGGCAGCCGAGAAGGCCATCTCAAGCGACTTGCTAGATATCACCATCGACGGCGCCCGGGGCATCCTGTTCAACGTCACCGGTGGCCCAGATCTGAGCCTTTACGAGGTTAACGAGGCGGCGTCCATCATCAAGCGGACGGCCCATCCTGACGTCAACCTGATCTTTGGCGCTGTCGTTGACCAGGAGATGGAGGACGAGATCCGGATCACGGTGATCGCGACGGGGTTCGATCAGACGAACTCACGGCCGCGCACGGCCCGCACCGCAAAGCTGGAAGAAAAGCCCGAGACCCTGGATTTCGAGGCGCCCTCCTTCGACCGGGACGACATTGAGATCCCGGCGTTCCTGCGCCGTCAGAACTGACGGCCAGTGGGCGACTAGCTGAGAGTCGAAGGCGCGACTGCAGATAGCCTGCGACGTCATGTTCTGTCCGGAGGAGCTTCCGCTCGGAGAACGGTTCCCGCTGATCGGGGATGGGGGCGGCTGAACTGGTGGATCGCTCGGGGATCAGGATGGTGGGCCTCGTCGGCAGCCAACTGCTTAAGTCACCGTGTTCACTGCCTGGTGATCCTTGGCTGACGCGATTGTCTTGCGCTCCCAAGGCGGGCGTGGGCCTCCTGGGCGGCTGGAGGCCACTGCCGGAGCCGCCACTCTTATCCAGCAGCCGGGGGGAGCATCTCCATGCCGCACAGGAGGGCTGGCTCGCACGCGCCCCCAGGCACTGGGCACCTTGATGGACGGGCTGGCTTGAAGCCTGTGTGCGGGAAGGTTCTAGTTCTACTGATGCTGACCGTGGGGCGACGGTGACCCGTGTCCGCTCAAGGCCTGTTCATTGCGCGGTGCGGCCGAGAAGCCGGATCTGCCCACAAGCTGCGGGTGGTCTAACCGGGTGGTGCTGCGCTCGGCGCGACTCGGAACGGTGCCGAGGTGCCGCGTCACACTAGAAGGGGAGCCCGCCTTGCAGGCCCGCGAAAAGCAAGGACAGAGCGAGGACGAGGACCACCGTGATGATGAGCAACCTTATGGCGTAGATCTGATCCATCCGTCTCTCCTTCAAATACGTGCGTCGGGTCAGAGACTGCTTGACCCGTAAAGACAAGCGTCGGCTACGCCATCTTATAGAGCTCCGTGTGCATGCGCTCGCGGACCTGAGAGCGCAGTTGGCCACGAGAGACAGCCATCTCCTCCAGCGCCCTCTGTACGGCCTCAATCATCGGAATCGGGCCGCAGACGAAGAAGGTGCACATCCTGAATTCGTCGCACAGCATATGACTCAGCACGTCTTGGTCGATGAACCCGCTCTCGCCCTCCCAGTCGTCCCCTGGTCTCTCCAGCACGTGGATCACCTCCAGGTTCAGCTGCTCCTCGAGCGTCTGCAGCTCCTCCCGGAAGATGATTTCTTCCCAGGTAGGATTCCCGTAGAAGAACTGGATGCGGCGGTCGTCACCGCGGTCCGCCAGCGTGCGGAGCATACTCATAATCGGCGCTGAACCAATACCGCCGGCGATCAAGATCAGCCCCGCTTCCGCCTCCCCGTGAAGATCGAACGTCCCATAGGGTCCGTCAACGAAGACTCGCGTTCCGAGGGGTGTATCTCCAATCGTGGAGGTGAAGTCGCCCAGCTCCTTAATGGCGAACTCCAGCTGCTCTCGGCGCTCCGCGCTTGAGGCAAACGAGAACGGGTGCTCCTCGATGCGGAAGGGAGAGTGGCCGACGGACAGCCAGGCGACCTGACCAGCCGCGAACGTCAGTCCCTCATGCCCCACCGGTTCGATCACCAGGGTCCAGGTCTTGCCTCGTTCCTCGATGACGTCGACGACCTCATACGGGCGGCGGAGAAGTGTCCACGGCTTGACCACCCGGATGTAGACAATCATAGCACCCCACAGGGCGCCGAGCCCGATAATCGTCCCGCGCTGCACTGGCACGGAGGTGTAATAGTTGATATTCAGAATGTGATAGAGGGCAAAACCGATGATGGCCACAGAGAAGACATCGTGAAGCAGTCGCCAGGTCTCATAACTGAGCCCTAGGGCCACGCGCCGCACTGAGGTGACGACCAGAGCCAGGAGCAATACCACGGCGGCGACCGCCGCGCGGGCTCGCCACGGCGCGGTGAACACGTTTAGGAGCAACAGCGTGTACGGATTCTGGATGAACAACACCAAGGGATGGGCCAGAGTCATCACGAAGGCCGCGATGGAGAGGCGATGGTGAAAGATGTACAGTGTGTCCGCGGGAAATACGTCGCCAAGAAGCGGCAGACGGGCGGTGGGGATAAACTGGATGCCCATCAGCGATAGGCCCACGAATCCCAGGGCCGACGTCAGGTCCCGCCAGAACGTCCGCCCTTCCGGGCGCGGTGCCAACAGGAGTATCAGCAACGGCGCCAAGACCAGAACGAAGTAGATGAATATCCAGATCAGCTGCCTAGTCCTTCGTTGCATGTGATGTCCCCTTGGTCTATCGTCGGCACCTGGCCGTGTTTCTTGGGCTCACGAGTGGGCGGTGGCTCCGTTCCGCGTCGGCGGCGGGATTTGAGTTTTTCCGGGAGTCAGTATATACTGCTTCGCATCGTAGGGCAAGTCCGGCGCGTGCGGCGCAAGCCGGCTCCCTTTGGGAGGCCACCCAGGGGCCGCGGCGGCGATGCTATGGACCGGCAACAGGCCGGGCAGCGCGCTCTGTCGCCCCCTTAGGCGGCGCGGGATCGATGTGCCGAGCGGGGGGGGTGAGGCGGGCTGCTTGTATAGGCGCAGGACAGGCCCTGCCCGGTGCCCTGGAGTCAGGAACTCTCGATGAACCCGATTAGAGAGAGAAGGAGCAAGGCTATGAAGTGGACCACCATCATCATCATCATCATCATCGTCGTCCTCAGCGTCATCGTAGTGGCCGGCGTCGGGATTTGGAGCTACGGCTTCTTCTTTGCTCCAGACTCGGTGGAAGCCGTCAGTGAGCGGTGGACACGCTCCGGGCACGCCAACGCCGAGTCGGTAGCCTTCACGAATTGGGCCGACCGTGAGCCTCCGGAGATCCCTGGCGTCTGTGCCCGCTGTCACAGCATGGATGGGTACATTGATTTTCTCGGAGCGGATGATTCGACGCCGGGGGTCGTCGATCAGCCTGTCTTAGGGGTGTCTGTTGTGTCGTGTCGCACTTGTCATAGTCCGCCGGCGCACACCATGACCGAGGTGACCTTTCCCTCAGACATCGTTGTGGAGGAGCACACGCGCTCGGTGAACTGTATGCACTGCCACCAGGGAAGGCGGGCGACGCCCGGGGTGGATGAGACCCTGGCGGGCCTGGAACCGGACGTTGTCGATGAGGAGCTGGGCTTCATCAACGTCCACTACGCCATCGCCGCGGCCACGCTGCTCGGCGGCGATGCTCAGGGAGGGTACCAGTACCCGGGTAAATCGTACGTCGGGCGATGGGAGCACGTCCCGGACTACGACACGTGCATTGATTGCCACGATCCGCACAGCACCTTCCGCAACCCGGACCAGTGCAGCCCATGTCACCTCAATGTGGTGACGCACGTGGATCTCCGTGACATACGGGAGAGTGACGTCGACTACGATGGAGACGGCGATGTCGACAAGCCCATTCGCCTGGAGGTGGCCTCGTTCCACGACGCGCTGTTTGCGGCGATGCAGGACTACGCGGTGGACGTGATCGGAGAGCCCATCGCCTATGATCGTCAGCGCTCTCCGCACTTCTTCTTGGCCAGCAATGAGGACGAGGACACGACCGGGGGGCCGTACGATTCCTGGACGCCCCGCTTGGTGCGTGCCGCGTACAACTACCACTACGTTAACGCTGATCCCGGTGCCTATGTGCACAACGCCCGGTACGCCCTTCAACTCCTGTTCGACAGCATCGAGGACCTCGGGCAAGCCGTCCCTGTAGAGCTGGAGCCTTTCGTTAGACCCTGAGGGGAGATTGGCCTGTAGGGGGGCGAGGGGGCGAATCTAGGCAGCAATCTGGAAGCAATCGGCGTGTCGTCGGGGGTGAGCGGCGGCCGGTCAGTGCAACAGAGTCGCCACGGGGCGGTCTAGCTGCCACCGGCGGATGCTCTTGAGCACCTTCTCGCCGCTCGCAGCACCTCGACGATGGTCTGGCCCTTCGGGAGATCGGCTGACACCGGCTGGAGTACGGTCTGCTGGTGAGGCATCACCTGATTGGGCGCCTCGGCAACAGCTTGCCCTTCGAACTCATACGACCTGATCAATGACCTGCGCCAGGAGGCCTGCCAGGGGTGGGACGACGAAGGTCACAGCGTAGCGGATCAGCGCTGGACGCGGGTTGATCAGAGCCATCTCGATGGGAAACCGGGCCACCGACCACAGTGCCCAGGCGCTAACGAAACCGACCACCGCGCCGATGCTTGCTCCCGTCTCGTAGAGCGAAGCGACCAAAGGGAAGGTGGCATAGGGGGCCCCGGGCACCAGCCCCCCGGCGACGCACCCGATGAGTATGCCCCTCAAACCGGCTTCGGCCCCCAGCCAACGGACGATGAGTCCCCGGGGGACGAGGACCTGCGCCAGTCCGGCCAATGTAAACCCCAGGATGAGCAGCAGTACGTTGCGGTGCACCGTGTGCCAAGCCGCTAGTAGGCCGTCCCGGGCTACCTCCGGACCTTGCCGTAGGGCGACCAGGAACAAGGCTCCAGTCACCCCGGCGAGAACGAGGGTCGTCCAGTCCATTGGCACGTCTCCTCTGCGATCTGATGCCATGACAGATGCTCCCATAGGCGAGAGAATGGCGGAGGCGCCTCTAGAGGCCCCCAGTGTCCCCTCATTGTATTACCAGTGTCGCCTCCGCGCCAGTGGTGGGAAGGGAAAGCCTGGAGTAATGGCTCTGGAACGCTGGTGTCGAGTGTCGGAAGAGACCCGGCGGGCGGTGGGCCAAGGCCTGCGTACGCTAGCTGTCAATCCCGGATGCTGGTAGAATAGAACCTTATGGAGAGTTCTGATGATGGGGGGTAGGGGTAACGTGAAGAATCACAGGCCAGGGGGTTGGGAACACGCCGTGTCGCGCTACATGTCTGTGACGGTAGAGCTAGTCGATGTGCTGCAGCGCGACTTCCTCGACGGCCGTGGGTTGGGAGAATCTGTAGCCCACATCGACGCCAGCGAAGCGTCCGTCATCGTAGCAGAGAGTCTGGAGGCCGACCGGCTCTGGAATAGGCTGGCTGGGAGAACGTTCCTGAGTGGGCCGCGTGCATTCGAGGAGAAGGGAGACCGGCCGAAGAGTGACTTCAGGATCGCGGCGGAGTTCGAGCTCATGATCCGCATGGCCGAGGTGGCGCGGCGGGTCAAAGACCGTGGGGCACAACAGAACTGCGAAGAGCTTGCGATGGCGACGCTGAAGGAGGTTCTGCGCTCTGCCACGGCCAGCCCGATGCTCTGGTACGGAGAGATCTTCCTCGACGTGGCCGAAGCTGCTGCCGCCGCGGATGACCCGGCCGAGGCACAGATGTGGGTCAAACGGGCCTTGGCGCACGAGCTGCGGTTCGAGGGGGGGCGGAACGCCGGGTTACTCCTGACCGATCTGGCTCGCTTTTCCGTTTCAGCAGGCGACGTCGAGCGTGGTCTACAGGTGATGGCCGGGCTGCTACGCCACGATCCCGGGAACATATGGGCCTACAACGCGACGGCTTTGCTGCTCGATGAGAGCGGTCTGCCGGACATCAGTGCGGAGGCGGCTCGGCGCGGTCTGGCGCTGCTGGAAGCCGAGGGCGACCCGGAGAAGCTCCGAGGTCAGATGGAGATGATTCTGGAGAGCGCCACAGCTAGCCGGGCCCAAGGGCCCAGGACAACAGTAGCCTCCGCTGTGCTCGACGAGCTGCGGGCGGCGCTTCAGACGGATTTTGACGCGGGGAAACCGCCTTCGGTGGAAGGGCTGTGCTGCGAGGTAGTGCCCGACTTCGATGAGATACCGGTGAAGCGACCGCTGAAACCGTCCGATGTCCCGCTTCCGGACCGCGAGGAGATTTTGGAGGAGTTGGCGGGACCTTCGACCAAGAGGCCACCCCGATTGCCAGGTCGCAACGCGCCCTGTTGGTGCGGGAGCGGGAGGAAGTACAAGCATTGTCACTTGCGCCAGGATCAGCGGAGGTGACAATCAGCACCAAGAGGCCTATGTAGCGGTGGGGATCAGCGCTAGCATCCCGAGACTCTCAATCACATCCGCCAGGAACCCGCTGGATCCGGTACCGGATGCCTCACAATGTGTAGAACGCGCTCAGTATCGTGATGATGGTGAAGCTCACGATGCCGACGCTCAGCGCAGCGCCCAGACCTACCAGGAACGGTTTGATTCCCAGTCCCTTGATGGCACTGAAGTTGGTCTTCAGCCCCACTCCGGCTAGGGCCAATACCAGCATCCTGACTGCCCAAGTGCTGATTGAGTCCGAAGCGCTCTCCCAAACACCGACCTCAAGTAGCCCAAAAGCTCTTCCACCGGCGTTCACACCGGCGTCTCCTGCCGACCGGAGGCCGGCCATTAGCAGGAACCCGACGATGAACAGGGGGAGCAGTTGGACCAGGGGCACCCGTCTCTGCCTCCGTTCCTCCGAAGCCATCTGTTCGCGGGCGTAGTAGAGCGCCATCAGAGGGATCACGGCGGCCATGAAGACGTTCCGCACGAGTTTGGTGACGGTCGCGACATCCAGGGCGTCAGGGAGAGAGAACACCTCCGCGAATACTAGGGCGGATCCCGCAACCTGCGAGGTGTCGTGCACCGACGTCCCGAGGAACAGCCCGACCCTGGTCGCGTCACCGGCGAACAGCAGATTGGCCACATGAGGATAAATCAGGGTGGCCGCGATGCCGAAGACGGTGATGACGGCGACGGCGTAGCTCATCTCCTCCTCTTCGGCCGCGATGGCCGGCCCGGTTGCTACGATGGCTGAGACGCCGCAGATGGACGTACCCACAGCGATGAGCGTTCCCAGGCGCTCGGGGAGACCGAGCCAGCGGTTCAGCAGCGTGGTGAAGATCAGGGCTGCTCCGATGCAGAGCACCACCACCGGGACACCCAGGGCGCCGAGTCTGAAAACGTTGAATATACTCAGGCGGATTCCAAGCAGGATGATGCCCAAGCGCAGGACCTTCTTGACCGCGAAGGTTAACCCAGGGGCCAGAAGCGCCGGCAGAGGAATGGTGTTGTTGATGGCCAGCCCGACGATGATGGCGACCATCACCGGCGAGATCGGCGTGTTCTCCATCCCCATGAGGCGAGTGCCGATTGCGTCGCTCAGCCAGACGCTGGCCCAGGCGATCGCTCCAGCCAAAAGCAGGCCAGGAGCCATCAAGGGCGCCTCCTCAACGGTGAAGCCCAGCAAGCTCTTACACCACGCCATAATCCCCCTTACGCTGTGCGAGATTGGTTCAACACACGGCCCGATTGTAGCCCTCGGGTCTCGATGAGGTGACCCGAACTTCGGTCAAGATCTCGGAAGGCCGAATACGACGCTGTCTTAAGGCAATTCGGCCCATCATGCTGCGTTCCCACGTGCCGGTCACCTTGGCCACAGAAGAATGATAAGTCCCCGTGCCCGGTGAACCTACTTGACAACCATGATAGTATCTAGTACAGTCTACCCGCTAAGGAGTCATCGTGCAACGAAGCTGTCAGATTTCGCCTCGAACGGCCGGAGATGAAGCCGGAGCTGGCTCCGGTCGGTCGGCCCCTCACCACTCGCGAGGCCCGGGTTGGATTCCTCAACGACGCCTGCCTGCGCGAAGGCTAGGTTGGATCCTCAGCCGACTGTGGGGTGAGACGAACGAGTACCGTGGCCTGTAGCAAGACAGATCACTTCGGGAACAGCAGGAGGAGGAGATGCCGAACAGGTTAAGTGACGAGAGCAGTCCCTACTTACAGCAGCACGCCGAAAATCCGGTGGACTGGTACCCGTGGGGGGATGAGGCTATCGAGAAGGCCGAGGCCGAGGATAAACCGATCTTCCTCAGCATCGGCTACTCGGCGTGTCACTGGTGTCACGTCATGGAGCGGGAGTCGTTTCAGGATGAGGAGACGGCCGAGATCCTGAATGACCATTTCGTCAGCGTCAAAGTCGACCGCGAGGAGAGACCTGACCTCGACCGTATCTACATGCGGGCCGTGCAGGCGCTCACCGGTAGCGGTGGGTGGCCCATGTCGGTCTTCCTCACGCCCGACGGTAAACCTTTCTACGCCGGAACCTATTTCCCCCCGGTTCCCCGCCACGGGATGCCCTCCTTTAAGCACGTCCTGCGAACCATCGCAGAAGCGTGGCAGAACCGACGAGAGGAGCTAGTTGAGGGCGGGCAGCGAGTGGTCGACACCATCGAGCGGGAGATGGCCGCCCGCGCCGAGGAGCAGGAGCTCGAGGGGGAATCGCTCGATCAGGCTTTTCGCAGTCTGCGGCGCGATTACGATAGAACTCACGGCGGGTGGGACGGCGCGCCGAAGTTCCCGCAGCCCATGGCCATCGAGTTCCTCTTGCGCCGTCACCACCGCACCGAGGCATCTGACGCACTACACATGGTCGTCGACACTTTGGACGCCATGGCACGCGGTGGAATCTACGACCAGATCGGCGGTGGGTTCCACCGTTACTCGGTCGATGCGGGCTGGCGGATTCCTCACTTCGAGAAGATGCTCTATGACAACGCCCAGCTGGCCCGGGTCTACCTCCACGGCTGGCAGGTGACCGGCGAGCCTCTATTCCGGGCCGTCGTGGAGGAGACCCTGGACTATGTCGTCCGTGAGATGACAGATCCAGCGGGAGGCTTCTA
>SKQX01000217.1 GCA_007118795.1 Thermoflexales bacterium
AGGAGGCTATGAGATGGATCTGCAGCTGAGTGACGAACATCGTATGATTCGGGATATGGCCCGCGATTTTGCGCGGGCCGAGATCGCACCGGTCGCCGCGGAATTCGACGAGACTGGGGAGTTTCCTCGTGAGACCATCGCCAAGATGGGAACTCATGGTTTTATGGGTATCGCGGTGCCCGAGGAGTACGGCGGCGCTGGAATGGACACATTGGCGTACGCCCTGGCGCTGGAGGAGATCTCGAAGGTAGACGCATCCCATGGCGTGATCATGTCGGTCTGCAACTCGCTATTTTGCTACGGCATCTTCCGCTACGGAACGGAGGACCAGAAGAAGAAATACCTCCGAGCAGTGGCCAGTGGGGAGGCGGTCGGTGCTTACGCGTTGACCGAGCCTCAGTCGGGTTCCGACGCTGGAAACATCCGTGTGACAGCGGAGCCATCTCCGGATGGATCACATTACGTCATCAACGGCACTAAGTCCTGGATCAGCAGCGGGCCTGTGGCGAAGTACATCCTCACCTTTGCCCAGACCGACATTGAGGCGAAACCGCGCTACCGAGGCGTGAGCGCGTTCATCATCGACACCGATGAACCGGGTTTCTCGCGGGGGAAGATCGAGCCTAAATTGGGGATCCGTGCTTCGGCGACGTGCGAGATTCACTTCGAAGACTACCAATGCCCAGTAGACATGCGACTGGCGCAGGAGGGCGAAGGATTCAAGATTGCGATGTCGGTGTTGGATGCAGGCCGAATCGGGATCGCTGCGCAAGCTCTGGGTATCGCCGAAGCAGCTTACGAAGCCTCCCTTCAGTACGCCCGGGAGCGAGAGGCCTTTGGCGAGAAGATCGGGAAGTTCCAGATGATTCAACAGAAACTGGCCGATATGAAGACCCGGATTGAGGCAAGCCGCCTGCTTATCTACCAGGCAGCTCTGGCGAAAGACGAAGCGGCAAAGAGCGGCAATCGCTACACACTGGAATCTGCGATGGCCAAGCTATTCGCCTCGGAGACAGCTATGTGGGTCACGACGGAGGCTGTGCAGATCCACGGCGGTATGGGTTACAGCAAGGAGTTGCCAGTGGAGCGTTACTTCCGAGACGCCAAAGTCACGGAGATCTACGAGGGGACGAGCGAGATCCAGCGCCTGGTCATCGCCCGGCTCGAGACGGCGCTGCGCTAGCGGACGAGGAGGTAACGTGAAAGCTCTCTGCTTCTATGAACATGGCGGGGTGGAAGTCCTGCAGTATGATGATGTACCCACTCCCGAACCAGCCGCAGGAGAGGTTCTGGTGCGGGTTCGGGCAGCAGCACTGAATCACCTGGACGTGTTCGTGCGGTGCGGCTGGCCCGGTCTGAACCTGGAGATGCCCCACTGGGGCGGTTCGGACGTGGCAGGCGAAGTGGTGGAGCTGGGACTGGGGGTTGATGGCTGGGAAGTGGGAGAGGCGGTGGTGGTAGATCCTGGGATCGTGACCCAAGAGGATGAGTTCACCCGTCGAGGTGCACACTCCGTGAGTCCCGGCTACATGGTTCTGGGGGAGGACGTACGGGGCGGGCACGCCGAGTTCATGGCTGTCCCCGCCGGGAATTTGATAGCTATTCCCGCCGGGTGGGACTTTGCCCGGGCAGCCGCGCCTCTGTTGGTCTCCCTCACCGCCTGGCGAATGCTCATCCATCGGGCACGGTTACGGGCTGGAGAATCCGTGCTCATCATAGGCGCCGGGGGCGGGGTCAATTCGATGGCGATTCAGGTCGCCAAGCTGGCCGGCGCTGACGTCTACGCCGTGACGAGCAGCGAAAGGAAGATGGAGAAAGCACGGGAGCTAGGAGCCGATGTGGTGCTTAACTATCGGGAGGATCCCGCGTGGAGCAAGACCCTGTACAGGATGACGGGTCGTCGAGGCGTAAACGTCGTAGTCGACAACGTGGGGCAAGCAACTCTGGCGCAGAGCATGCGAGCGGTGGTGCGAGGCGGCCGTATCGTCATCGTGGGGAGTACTTCAGGCCCACGCGCTGAGATCGACATCCGCTACATCTTCGGCAAGCAGATCACTCTTGTGGGCTCGACGATGGGTAACCACCAGGACTTCGTAGATGTGATGGAACTGATCTGGGGGCGAAAGCTGGAGCCGGTGGTGGACCGGGTGATGCCGCTTTCGGAGGGGAGGAAGGCATTCGAGTTGTTGGAGTCGGGACAGAAGTTCGGGAAGATCGTGCTAGTCCCGTAGTTGATCCGGAAGACGAGTGAGTGTTCTACGGAAGCTGACTCTGTCCGAGAAGATCGTACTCACGCTGAGCGGACTGACGCTCCTGCTGGCCTTGGCGAACCTGGGCCGGGCTATCCTGGCTGCGCAGTATTCGGTTTACCTGCCGGATCTCCCAACCACACTCTCATTCCGATACCTGGCGGTGATGGGCAGTCTCTGGGGAGTAGCTTTCGCGGTCTGCACGGTCGGTCTGGCGCTCTTTCGCGAGTGGGGACGCCGATGTACTCTGGCAGCCGTTACCCTCTACCAGGTCCACGCGTGGGTGAATCGAATCCTGTTCGCCACTTCTGAATACGTTCGGCAGACGCTTGCTCGCGACGTGATCCTGACGCTGACCTTCTTGCTGGTCTTCTGGATACCGCTGAACCTGGATCGGGTTAAGGAGACG
>SKQX01000056.1 GCA_007118795.1 Thermoflexales bacterium
GAGGGCGTAGATCGCCCGGCCTGCGCCCTGGGCGCCGACATGCATCAGCACAGGAGCCAGCCAGGGAAGGCCGGCGTAGACGGCCCACCACAGGTTGACGACGAGCAGCCAGCGGCGGGCCAGCCCTCGCAATCTTCTCACGGTGACCCCAGTTCGATCAGCGACCCCCACTGCGACAGCCGCCCGAGCCTGTTGGTGAAGACCAAGACCCCAAGGGCGATCGGGAACAGCCCGCTCATCACGCCGACGACGGCCAGTGCCATCACTAGCACGATCCCGCGCTAATCCAAACCACGGTCTTCATGTCCAGCCTCCACTCTCCTAGTCCCATCTCTCAGCGCACGCCTGCCGTGGCCCGGGCAGCAGTCCGTGGCCCAAGACCGTCCTTCCCGGGGCGCCCAACGCCGCCTCGGCGCGGCCAGCCTCCGCTTGCCGCGTGAGCTAATGCCCGACTTAACAGAAGGGTAACACGACCAGGTGGCACCGTGGAGCGCCGTTTGGCGGGGGAGGTACAGAGGTGAACGGCTCACGAGGCGTCCGTCTGATGCAGGGTCACGTAAATGTTCGCCGCGATAGCCTCGTCCACGGCGAGTTAACTGTGCCCCACCTGGAAGACGAAGGAAAATGCCGGCACTAGAGGCGGATAGAGCCGCCGGGCAGCACCCCCATGGCCATCAGCTTCTGCAGGCAGCGCGCCTTGTCCGTGCGGATGTAGGCGATCTCCCCCTTCTCCCCCGGCTGAAGCTCCCGCAACCGCGCGATCCGCCGCTCCACCGTCTCCTCCATCTCTTGGCAGCAGCGCCCAGGCGGGATCGGCTTTCCGTGGGGGCAGAACTCCGGGTGTCCCAAGAAGGTGCAGATGCTCTCGGTCACTCCGTTAGCCAGCACCTGCTCGAATCGGCAGGCGTGTTCGTCCACCCGTCCCTCCTCGGTGAACGGGACGTCGACGAGGTGACCGTTCTGGCGGAAAAGTACGTCTGTTCTATAACTGGATGCTCATGTCCTGCTCTGTGGGACAATCCTAGCGTCCAGACCAGACACAGAAAACGTGGTTGTGAGCCTTGTTCATCAGGGCGTACACTCTCTGCGTGAGGCTGTCAAACAGCGACTCGGGAGCGGATAAGCAGCCTCGCCCAGTCACCGTTGATCATGCCGCTGAGTCTCTCCCCTCGTCGCCACCGGCCAGTGTCCTCTTGAGCGTCTCCACGTGCTCCAGCATATGGTCCGTCAGCATGGTCACCATCTCCCGAACGCTCATCTCCCGCACCACCTGGCCCTCGGCGTTGGCAAGCCGGATGGAGCGATCCCACGCACCCTCGAAGTGTTCCAGCACGTGAGCCAGGTAACAGCGGTGGGCCCGTATCAGACGCACCGCCGGCCCTGTATCGCGTCGGGCGAAGGCTAGCGCCTCGGCCCAGGGTTCGTTGCCCGGGAATCCCTCCAATCTCACCAGCACGCCCGGGGTGGCCAGCGCCTTCTTGATGCACATCGACCAGACATCGCCGTCGTCGCTGACGTGATGGATGATCTCCCGGACTGTCCAGCCATCCGGCTCACTGCGCAGGTCCAGGTCCCCGTCGGGCAGATCCTCCGCCAGCGCCGCCAGATCCTCCGCGCCGTCGATGAAGCGCCTCAGTGACGCTTCTTCCGTTGATCGCTTCCTCCCCACAACTCTCCCGGTGTCCTTCCGACTCCGTCAGCCCGTGGAACGAGCGGCGACGGACCAAGAACTCATCCTTGGATGCCCGCCGTCCGGTCTCAGGTCGGGGCTGTCCTCAGCACCCTACCCGTGCATGCGATCCCTTCACCAAAGACAGGTGATAACGAACCTCGTGGCGCTCTGCACCGTCCCTCCGCGTATCCACCTTCGTGGCGCCGTCCGCCTCGAATCCCTTCGCCTCATAGAATCGCTGGGCATCCCGGTTCTCACGGAGAACCCACAGCGTGACGTCGGCGAATCCCTCCTCTCGCAACGACGCCACTGTGGCCTCCATGAGAGCCGACCCGTACCCTTTCCGCCACTCTTCGGGAACCAGGTGGATGGCCCGTATCTCGCCAATCCTATCGTCGGCGTCCTCATCTCGACTGCCTCCGAAGGCGGCGAAGCCTATGACGCGCGACTCTCGCTCGATCACGAGCACCCGATCTACGCCTCCGTCGAGCTTGGCTTCCCAATCCTCTCGACGACGCTCAACAGACAGATTGTCCAGGACGCGATCCGAGATGATCCCTCGATAGGCCAACTGCCATGAGGCAATATGGATCTCAGCTAGCCTACGGGCATCGGATGGTCCTGCCTGACGGAGCGGCATATCCCTCTCCTCTCGATCCTCGCGCGCCACCGAGGGCGCCCAGTTTACACAGCTTTTCGGAGGCCGGTGGATGCACCCACGCAGCCCACATCGGACTGGAGCGCGTCTACTCCGCCTGCCGTTCTCCGTTCAGTCGGAACAGGACGACTCCGTCGGGACACGTAAACGTGATCTCGGAGGATTCAGCGCCCCCGAGGTTGCGCAGGTCCCCACCGCAGCGGACCACCTCCATGCTGGGGAATATCTTCACGAACGAGTTCGGGCAGAAGTCGGCAGGCGTGCCATAGGACGCCTCGAAGGTATCTCCAGGCTCCAGCCCCATACGACA
>SKQX01000208.1 GCA_007118795.1 Thermoflexales bacterium
ACACAAGACCGCCACACCTGTCATTCCGAGCGCAGCGAGGAATCTCGCCTCCGCGCCATTCAAACGTTCCAACCTTCCAACCTGCTAACGTGCCAACGCACGAACGTTCCACCGTCCGCCCGTCCAACCTGTAACCTTCAACCTTCAACTTCCAACCTCTACCCCGCCCGCCGCTGCCGCAACACCTCATAAAGAAGCACCGATCCGGCCACCGCGGCGTTCAGCGAGGTCACTGCCCCCCGCATAGGGAGCTGAACCAAGAAGTCACACCGTTCGCCGACCAGGCGCCGCATGCCTCGCCCCTCACTGCCCACGACGACAGCCAGGGAGCCGGTCAGGTCAGCTTCGTCGTAGGGCTGGGCGCCCGCCGTAGCCTCCAGACCAGCGATCCAGACGCGCTGATCCTTGAGCCACTCCATCGCCCGCACCAGATTGGTCACCTGCGCAACCCGGAGGTGCTCCACAGCCCCAGCCGAGGTGTGAACTACCGTGGGCGTGATGTCCACGGCCCGACGCCGTTGGATGACCACACCGTGGACGCCGACAGCCTCGGCGGTGCGCAGCAGGCTTCCCACATTGTGAGGATCCTTAAGCAGATCCAAGAGCAGAAACAGAGGGGGTTTCTCGTCGGCTTGCGCCAGGCCGAATAACTCGTCCAGCAAACTGTACGAGTACTCAGTTGCCTCTAATACCACACCTTGATGGCTGAAAGGCCCGAAACGATCCAGCGTGCCCCGATCCACGCGCTCGATCGGGACACCCACCCGGTGGGCCAGGTGCACCACTTGCTCGACGGTGCCCCGCTCTTGAATACCCTCAGCCAGTAACAGCCTGTGGAACTGGCGTCGACCAGCTCTCAGGGTTTCGTAGACTGCGTTACGTCCGTAGAGTGCCTCGCTCATCCGGAGCCCGATTCCCGGCGCCAGATCGGGCCTTCGGGCCGGTCGTCAACCACGATTCCCAGCTTGGCCAGACGGTCCCGGAGCGCGTCCGCCTCTTGCCACTCCTTGTTCCGCCGATATCGCTCGCGGATGCCCAGGATGATGTCCATGAGCCCCTCGACCAGCTCACCACTGACCTCATCGGTCAGCTGATCGGGGATGATGCCCAGAACTCGTCCCCCCAGCTCCCGGTAGACGTCGTCGATGGCCTTCCACGTCGCCTGACCCAGGGACTTCCCGGAGTTCAGCAGCTCGTTGACCTCCCTGTTGAGATCGAACAGCGCAGCTATAGCCCGCGGCGTGTTGAAGTCATCGTTCATCGCCTCCAGGAATCGCTCCGAGTAGGGCGCCAGCTTATCAACCTCGGACCGATCGACGATGCCCGACGGTGCGGCCCGCTCCTTCCGCTGGCGCAACGAGCGCACCGTGTTGTGTAGCCGTTTGACGCCTCGCTCCGCTCCAAGCATCGCCTCCCTACTGTAGTCCACCGGCTTCCGATAGTGACTCGAGAGAATGAAGAAGCGAATAGCCTCAGGGCTGTACGTCTCCAGGGCATCCTTGATGGTCACAAAATTACCCAGGCTCTTGCTCATCTTCACGTCATCGACAGTCAGCGAACCGGTCAGCACCCAGTACCGAGCAAAGGGTTCGCCTGTGGCCGCCTCCGACTGGGCGATCTCGCACTCGTTGTGAGGGAAGATGTTATCCACCCCTCCCCCGTGAATGTCGAACGTCTCACCCAGATACCGTGTCGCCATAGCGGTGCATTCCACGTGCCAGCCCGGATAACCCCACCCCCACGGAGAGGGCCAGCGCAGGATGTGCTCGGGATCGGCGTGCTTCCAGAGGGCGAAGTCGGCCGGATGCCGCTTCTCGTCCCGTACATCCACCCGGGCCCCGGCCTCCAGGTCCTCGACATCGCGCCCCGAGAGCTTGCCATAGTCCTCGACCCTCTCCACCGCGAAGTAGACGTCGCCGCCCTCCGTCTCGTAAGCGTACCCCTTTTCCAGGAGGGTCTCAACGACCTGAATCTGCTCCGGGATGTGGCCGCTGGCCCGGGGCGCGATGTTCGGCCGCTGCACCCCGAGGGCGTCCATATCCTCGAAGTAGGACCGTTCGTACGTCGCCGCCACCTCCATCGGCTCGACCCGTTCCAACCGCGCCTTTCGGATGATCCGATCCTCACCGCTATCGAGCAGGTGCCCGACGTCCGTGATGTTCTGCACGTAGCGCACGTCGTACTCCAGATGGCGCAGATAGCGCACCATCACGTCGAGGGCGACGTAGGTCTTCGCATGGCCCAGATGCGCGTGGTCGTACACTGTGGGCCCGCAAGCGTACATGCCGACGTACCCTTCCTGGAGCGGTTCGAACTGCTCTCTCTCCCGGGTGAGGTAGTTGTAGATCCACAAGGCCATCGCTCTCTCCTCTGTGTTGGCGCGGAGGGCCGGGTCTACTCCTCTATCCGCGCGAATAGCATCCGACCGGCCGATGTCTGCAGCACCTTGGTGACACCCACCTCAGACCGCTGACCGATATAAGGTTTCCCATCCTCGACGACCACCATCGTTCCATCGTCCAGGTAGCCCACCCCTTGGCCCACTTCCTTTCCTTCCTGGATGATCTCAATATCGATCGACTCACCGGGAAGGAAGAGTGCCTTGACGGCGTTTGCTAACTCGTTGACGTTGAGCACC
>SKQX01000135.1 GCA_007118795.1 Thermoflexales bacterium
GAGATCGACACGGTCTTCCACCTGGCCGCCCAGACTGTTGTCCCCATCGCGAATCGAGCGCCCCTTTCGACCTTTGAGACGAACATCGGGGGGACATGGTCCCTATTGGAGGCCGCGCGGCGGTCACCGAAGACGAAGCGAATCGTCGTCGCATCCTCGGATAAAGCCTACGGCAGCCACGCTGAGTTACCCTACACGGAAGACGCCCCTTTGAGGGGTTGTCATCCGTATGACGTGTCGAAAGCGTGCGCCGACCGTATCGCTCTGAGCTATGCAGCAACCTACGACTTGCGGGTGGGCGTCACTCGGTGCGCCAACCTGTACGGGGCGGGGGATCTCAACTGGAGCCGTCTGATTCCGGGGACCATCCGCAGCGTGATTCGGGGCGAGCGTCCCGTCATCCGCTCCGACGGCACGATGGTGCGGGATTATCTGTACATTGAGGATGGGGTCGACGCCTACCTCCGGCTGGCTGAACGTCTCGAATCGCAGGACCTGGGAGGTGAGGCGTTCAACGTCGGTATGGATGACCCACAGACTGTGATGGAAGTGGTACAGGCGATCATCGAGGTGTCTGATCAGCCAACGCTGAAGCCCCGGGTGCTGGCGGAGGCACGGAATGAGATCCCAGCGCAGTATCTCAAGAGCGAGAAGGCCAAGCGGGTGTTAGGTTGGACACCGCAGTACACCCTCAGAGAGGGGCTGCGGGACACAATGACGTGGTACCGTGAGTTCCTGGACCGGTAGCCCGGACGGTGGCTGAAGTTAGGGACTGGCCGGGAAAACGCGTTCTGGTCACCGGAGCTTCGGGGTTCATTGGTAAGCACTTGGTGCAGCAGCTCAGGGACCGCGGAGCAGTAACGTACGCCGGTACCGGGCCGGGGCACCCGGTGTCGCACGCCCCCTCCTCCGACCTCCAGTGGCTTCCCTTCGACGTATGCGATGCCGACGCGGTGCGAACGGCGACCGCAGCGGCAGATCCACACGTCGTATTCCACCTGGCGGCCACAGGTGTAATCAACTCAACTGTCGATCCGATGCAGGTGCTGCTGGTGAACACGGGTGGGTTGATCAACCTGTTAGAGACGCTGCGGGGCACGGACGTGAGACGGATCGTGTTAGTCGGTACGGGTCACGAGTACGGCTCTGGAGAGGCACGAGAGGGATTGGACCCTTTCAGCGCGTACGCCGCCTCTAAGGTGGCTGCGTGGGCCTACGGGCGGGCCTATTGGCGAAGGTACGGTCTGCCTAGCGTGACGGTTCGTCCCTTCCAGGTCTATGGGCCGGGACAGGCGAGGACGGCCCTGGTGCCGGCAGCTATCCGGGCAGCGCTCGGCGGAGAGGATTTCCCTATGACTCCCGGTGAGCAAGAGCGAGATTTCGTCCACGTTGGGGACGTCGTGGCGGGGCTGATGGCGGCCGCCGAAGCGCAGCAGGTTGAAGGTATGAGCCTCGATCTGGGGACTGGCACCGGTCACACGGTGCGCCACGTAGTGGACTGGATCTGGCGGTCGACAGCAGCAAGAGGAGAGGTGCAATACGGGGCCAGGTCCTATCGTGCCGGGGAACCTATGCGGTTGGTTGCGGACGCTGATCGAACGGCGGCGCTGATAGGGTGGCGGGCAGGCACATCTCTCACGGCCGGACTGTCGGACACCATAGAGCGACTGAGGTGACGAGGTTGATTCGATGACATCAGGTCAAGAAAGAGGCAGCGATTTGCGGCGACGGATTCTTGAACAAGTGGCGGAATACTACCGACTGGCCCATGCGGAACGGGCGTTCGTGCCCGGCGAGTCGCGGGTTCACTACGCGGCGCGGGTTTATGACGAAGAAGAGCTAGTGAGGGGCGTCGATGCGATACTCGACTTCTGGCTCACTGTGGGTCCGCGGACCGACGCCTTTGAGCAGGGACTGGCACGCTACCTCGGATTGAGAGAGACCTTGGCGGTCAACTCCGGGTCGTCAGCCAACCTACTGACCATGTCGGCGCTTCGTTCACCGCGTCTTGAACGGCGATTGGAGCCGGGAGATGAGGTGATCACAGCGGCCATGGGCTTCCCCACCACCACGGCGCCCATCGTGCAGAATAAACTGGTGCCGGTCTTCATCGACTGCGAGTTGGGGACTTACAATCTCGACCCGGAGCAGCTTTGCCGGGCGCTTTCCGATCGGACGAGAGCTATCTTCCTGGCCCACATGCTGGGCAATCCGGTGGACATCGAGTCCGTGATGAGCTTTGCTCGGGAGCACGACCTGTACGTCATAGAGGACACCTGCCAGGCCCTTGGGTCCACGTACGACGGGCAGCTGCTAGGCACCTTCGGCGATATGGCGACCCTGAGTTTCTACCCATCGCATCACCTAACGACAGGAGAGGGAGGAGCGGTAGCCACGAATGACGCCCGCCTGGGACAAATCGTGGCGAGTCTGCGGGACTGGGGACGCGATTGCCGGTGCACCCATACAAGCCCGGCCGCCGGTGCGTGCGGACGACGTTTCGACTGGGAGATCCCAGGTCTGAACGAGCCCTACGATCACCGCTACCTGTACGTGGAGATTGGGTACAATATGAAGATGACTGACGTCCAGGCCGCCATCGGGTTGGCCCAACTCCAGAAGCTACCGGCTTTCGTGGAGGCCCGCAAGCGGAATTTCCGCCAGCTCTATGAGGGCCTGAGACCGTACAAGGAGTTTCTGATCCTGCCGAAGTGGAGTGAGCGGGCCGATCCCGCCTGGTTTGCCCTTCCCCTCACGGTGACCCAAGGGGCTCCGTTCTCACGCCGTGATTTGATCACTTTTCTGGAGAATCGGAATATTGAGACACGGCTGCTTCTGGCGGGAAATCTCATTCGGCAACCGGGCTACCGCGAGATCGAGCATCGGACAGTGGGCGAATTGCCGAACGCCGACCGAGTGCTCCGCTCTTCTTTCTTCGTGGGCGTCTATCCAGGTCTGGACGAAGCTCGTAAGGACTATATGCTCCAGGCCTTTGAGGACTTCTTTGGGTCGCTATGAAGCTATCGATCATCATCTGCACATTGAACGAGCGAGACACCGTTCTGACCGTTCTGGATCGGGTTCGGGGGGTGGATCTGGGAGCCGGTTGGGAGAAGGAGATCATCCTGGTCGACAACTTCTCCACCGATGGGACGCGGGAGCTGCTCCAGAATCTGAATCCGTCGGGAGCCCGGGTGATCTTCCACCCGAGAAATCTGGGAAAGGGGACCTCGGTACGCACGGCGATCCAGCATTGCACGGGGGACTACGCCATCATCCAAGACGCCGACCTGGAGTATGATCCGGCGGACTACTGGCTGTATCTGGAGGCGGTGGAGGAGTCCCAGCCTGCGGCCGTATACGGGTCGCGGATGCTGGGTGGTCGCGCCCGCTATGAGTATGTGGCGAACTACCTCGGCGTGCGGTTCCTCACGTGGCTGACGAATACCCTCTACGGTTCTCGGCTCACCGATGTAGCGACGGGGGCCAAGATGGTGCGGATGGACGTTCTCAGATCGCTCAAGCTGACAGGGTCGGGGTTTGATCTGGATTTTGAGCTGACGGACAAGATTCTCCGGGCTGGCTACGAGATCGTGGAGATCCCGGCATCGTATCAGCCGCGGACAGTCGCGGAAGGGAAGAAGATCCGTCCGTGGGACGGATTGGGGGCCCTGAAGGTGATCATACGGGACCGGCTGTTGCCGATGGATAGAGTCGTACGGAGGGACGTATGAACATCGTCATCACCGGTTCCATCGCCTACGACTACCTGATGACCTTTCCCGGTCGGTTTGCGGAGCATCTGCTCCCGGACAAGCTTCAGAAGCTCTCGGTCAGCTTCTTGGTGGACGAGATGCGGAAGCAGCGCGGCGGCTGCGGGGCCAACATCGCGTACAATCTGGCACTGCTCGGAGAACGCCCCCGCCTGATGGGTACCGTGGGACAGGATTTCAATGCGTATCGTCGATTGCTCGAAGGTTGCGGGGTCGACACCTCCCTGGTGAGGACGGAACCCGACCTGTTCACTGCCTCCTTCTTCGTCAGCACCGATCAGGTGGGCAATCAGATCGCCAACTTCTACACCGGTGCTATGGCCCGCGCTCGAAATCTGTCGCTGCTCAGTCTGGATCCCGAGCAAATCGATCTCGTCGTCATCTCCCCCAACGATCCGGAGGCGATGGTCAAGTACACCGCCGAGTGTCAAGCTCGAGGGATGCCATATCTGTACGATCCGAGCCAGCAGATCGTGCGGCTCAGCGGGGAAGAACTGACTGCAGGGGTTAGGGGCGCTGCGCTCCTGGTCGTCAACGAGTACGAGTTTGAGATGCTGCGGGAGAAGACCGACCTTTCGCGTGAAGAACTTGAGGCAACGCCCGAACAGGCGTGCGTGGTCACCCTGGGAGAGAAGGGGTCACGCATCTCGACCCGGCGGGACACCTATCGGGTTCCGGCCTCAGTGGCGCGCTGCATCGATGACCCCACCGGAGTGGGCGACGCGTATCGGGCGGGCCTGATTAAGGGGCTCGCGTTGGGGCTACCGTGGGCTGTGGCGGGACGATTGGGAAGCGTCGCAGCTGCCTATGCGTTGGAGCAGCCAGGACCCCAGAGCCACTCCTACAGCGTGGCCGAGTTCATGGCTCGATTGGAAACCTGTCTCAGAGCCGATGGGATGGCCTCCGGAGCAGTCCTGGCTGCCCTCCGGTACGCCAAACACGCCGCGCCCTCAAAGCCCCGAAACAGCAGCAATCACGAAGCTCCATAGGGAGCCGATGCGCGATCGTGGCTGTCGTCCGCGCTCACGTTCCATCGGAGTTCAAGCTCCCGGCTGAGCTAGCCGGGAGTTCGCGTTGTCGTAGACAGGCCCCCTGTGCATGATCGGGGGCTGCGGGGCCACTTGGCTTGAGCCGGGCTCGGCAGAAACTCCGCCCCTCGCGGGACCACCCGACTAAGCGTCGGAACCATACCCCCGCCCCATAGGAGCTGGGGCACGGCACGCGCAGAAGCCTGGTGCATGCGAAGAGCTGCGCCTCCCCGGGCCCACGCACAACCTCAACCCCCCCATAGGCTCCGGTTGTCGCCGGCACACGGCCGCCAGCGGCGCGCTCGACTCGCCGGACTGGGAGCAACTCCGGAATGTGACGGGATCACCCGTGGTGTCAGGGGCTGTGGGCACTCTCACCAGGTGGCGGCCCGGACGGGCACCACACTAGACAGGAAGAACAACTGGGAAAGGATCACGGGGCAAGATCCGACAGATGCCAGAACGCAGGAGCAGTTGTGCGCCACGGCAAGTCCGGTCCCTGACCGATCCCCACTGGTAGGTATAGCGCTCAGTTCTCGGCGACCGGTCAGCCCGGCTCCCGCGGTGTGCGACTTCGTCGCCCCGGGTGGTTGCGGCCTTGGGACGACCAGCGAAGAAGGTGCCCGGGGAAGAGAGGCAGTTACGTCTCACCTGAGGATGACAGGGAGGTAGACCGTCGCGGCTTGAGGTGAGCCCGTGCGCGTGGGCGTCGGAGTTAGCGTTGCGATCGGCGTGCTCGTGGATGCCGAGGTACTCACCGGTGTAAGTGTAGGCGTGGCAGTCGGGGACGCGGTCGGGGTCGCCGTTGGCGATGCGATGGGTGTGCTCGGCGAGGTGGGGGTACTCATCGGTGTCGGTGTGGAGGTGATGGTCGGGGTGATGGTCGGGGTGGTCGTCGGGTCCGAAGGAGAGTCGGATGGATAGATGTAGCTGATGCCAGCCGCGTCGCTGGCGTGCAAGCTGCGCCGCACACCACCGTAGGCATAGTACATCACGGCGTCAGGGTTGCTGTCGTGCCCCAGGGAAAGCCAATGACCTAGCTCGTGCAGGGTCACCGTCTCGATATCGTAGCCCCCGCCCGATGTTGACCAGAAGTGGTAGTCGTTGAAGACGATGTCTGCTTCCACGATGCTTCCACTGGTAGTATTGTACCACCAGTAGGCGGTAGCAAGAGCCGTCGAGTAGCCACCATCTTTCCAGAGGATCTCGTTGGCGCCGTTTAGGCTCGAGTCTGTGGCAGTGGTGGTCCCGCCGTAGGTGAACTCGAAATCAGCTGTAGAGACTTCTGACCATGTAGCGGCAGCGGACTGCACGACCGCCAGAACGGATGCTGCGCTGACTCCATTGTTGTTCGCCGGGTTGATCCGGTAGGGCGGTTCCATTGGATTGGAACCACCCCACTTCATGCCATTGTAGACAAAGGTGGGGGTGGGGGAAGTGCTTTGAATAGGCCAATAGTCATCTCCAGAGGGGCCGGTCAGTCGGCGCAGATAGTGTCGAAGGTTGCGCCACCACGTCGGCGGCTTGGCCTGATCGCTGAGAATCTGATGAATTCTGCGCCGGAAGGCAGGCAGAGCTATGCGGCGCTCCAACACGCGATCATCCCGAATGGTGTGCTTTCCCTGGAAGTGACCAAAGACCCGGTAGCTGCCGTCCTCCTCCTCAAGGAACACCAGCACCTCCTCGCCCAGCTCGAACTTGGGACTGTCGGAGACCTTCAGTCCAAGATCGTCAACTGTGCCACCTAGGATCTTGACCGTCAACTCGCGGTGAACCTCATCACCTTTAAGGTACTCGTCCACCTGGAGCGTCACGTAGGTACGTATCAGACCATCGTCCTCGAGCCGGCTGTGTAGAGTGGTGACCGTAGCAACGACGATACGATCAGCTTCCAGCGTGAGCTGTTCCAAGCTCAACCTGATGACGGCGGCTGAAGCTGAATGAGCGCTGGTCAGCAGTGCAATCGCCACCAGCACTGAGACAGTTACCGTCAGGCGAGCGATTCTCATTGTCCCCATCCCTTCGTCGCCAGGCTCCCTATGTCGTGCTTCATCCACCCATCCCGCCCTATGATAACACTCGGCCTCTATGGGCTCAATGGTACATCGGTCCCAGGCGCCACCGAAGCGCAGCAAGGCTCACGGAAGCCAGGCCGATTCCCGGCCTCAGGTCTGTAGAACAGACCTGCGAAGGTTGGATCAGGATGGAGCTGCTCAGGGGCAATAGGGGCTCAGGCGCAAGGAGTCCTGCCGCTACAGCGTTTCCGTACCATGGATCAGCGCGCGGGCCTGGGCTTCGGCGTTGTAGGAACTCCGAACTAGAGGAGAGCTCTCGACCCAGCGGAAGCCCATCTGATACGCGCGCTCCGCCAGCATCTGGAACTCATCGGGTTGGTAGTACCGGGCGATGGATGCGTGTGTACGGGAGGGCTGCAGATATTGACCGATGGTGAGTATGTCGACGTCGACGGCTCGCAGGTCGCGCATGACATCGAGCACTTCATCCTCCTTCTCCCCCAGACCAACCATGATCCCGCTCTTGGTGACTGCCTGCGGCCAAATCTCCTTGGCGTTGCGCAGAACACCCAGCGACCAGGAGTAGCGGCACTGCGGTTGGATGGTCGGGAAGAGACTGGGCACGGTCTCGATATTGTGGTTGAGAATGTCGGGGTGAGTCTCCATCACCGTTCGGAGGGGCTCCAGCTCGCCGCGAAAATCGGGGATGAGGACCTCCACAGTGCAACCCGGCTGGAGGTTCCGAATACGCCGGACCACTGCGGCGAAGACGGAGGCACCGCCGTCGGAGAGGTCATCTCGATCTACCGAGGTGATGACAGCGTGACGGAGATTCATCGCCCGAACCGCCTCGGCGACACGCTCGGCTTCTTGGGGATCCACGGGGCCCGGGCGACCGGTCTTGACGTCACAGAAGTGGCAGTTCCGCGTGCAGGTGTCACCCAGGATGAGAAACGTCGCGGTGCGGTTTCCCCAGCACTCCCCGAGGTTCGGGCAGTGGGCTTCCTCACAAACGGTATGGAGTTTCTTGGAACGCATGAGTTCCTTAAGCCAACGGGAAGATGCGGCATCTGGGGCACGCACTCGAATCCACGGGGGACGACGCTTGGGTCGTTCATTCGCCGCGTCGCAGTTCTTGTCCATGGGTCAGATCCTTCTCCAATCGATCTGTCTCTCCCTAAAGGTAGCCAGCCTGGCAAAGCCGGCGCTCCTGGCTATCTCCACACCCAAGTCCACGTGAGCTCCGACACCGTCGGGGGAATGGGCGTCCGATCCTATCACGAGGATCTCTCCACCCAATTCTCGGTACCACTTCAGGACCTCCAGCGAGGGACACGGCTCCGGTTGTCCGCGGCGCAAGGGTGACAGGTTTAGCTCAATGCCCTTACCCCGCTCCACAACGGACTTCAAGGCCGTCCGGATCATATCGCCGTAGGGTCCCGGCCCATCGTAAAGCTTCCCAAACTGGCGCGCGTCACGTTTGATGAGGTCCACATGAGCCAATACGTCGTAATCGCCTGCGGCAGCCAGGCGGACGACCTGCCTGAAATATGACTCATAAGCTTCGTGGAGTGGATCCACGAAGAACTCCTCCCGCCAGGCCGCCCTCATACCGAGCGCGTAGTGGGCCGATCCGAGGACAAAGTCGAAATCGTGGGCATCGAGTAGTGCAGCGGTCTCGTCGGGATACAGGTGGGGCTCGCCCAGCTCCACGGCAGCGCAGACAGCCAACTCCTCGCCATAGCGAGCACGACAACGGGCTATGGCGGCCAGGTACTCAGGCGCGCGGAAGTAATCCTGGGGAAAGTCGGGACCTAGATCCGCGTGATCGGCGAACGCGATCTCGTCAAGTCCACGATCAATGGCGACCTGACAAGCGGCCTCCAGACTGGCCCGACTGTCGTGGGAGAAGCAGGAATGCACGTGATAGTCGTGTCTATAGCTGTTCATCAATCTCAAGATGGGGAGTGCCGTTGGTCGCGGCCAGCGGATTCAGGGGCCAAGGGGATGAAGTCAGAATGCCTCATCACTGGGATGCTGCGACAGTCCTGAACTCCCGCAGTCTTCTTGACACCATCGGTGGGAAGGGAAGGATCCAATTCGTACCGTCAGTGGGTGATGAGCAAGTTGCCGATGGCCTGACTGACCTCCAGGTCGACGCGATGGTCCGCGGTCTCGTAGTTAGGTGAGACGCAGACATCCTCGTCGCAGTGGTAGTCTGGGGGAAGCTGCCGTCCACTGATCCCTGTGTTGAGCTCGACGCGAGCAGCCAGCGGTTCGGGGATCACGATCACCGTCTGTCCGATGGCCCCTGAGACACGGGCTCGAAACGAGCCCTCAGCCGACAGGGTGACCCGGGACTGACCAATGCCGTGCTCCACCTCGAGGCTCTCCAGCGCGAGCCCCGTCAGATCGAGCTCCTGTTGTCCGATGCCGACATTGGTCTCCAGGCGGAGCGGCACGTCAGGGCTCGGTCGGAGATCCCACAATCGTTCCCAAGCCTGAGCGGTGGTGAAGGGGCCAAAGGTTCCCGATTCACTGCGCAATACCAGCTTGGCTCTTCCGTTCTCCGCATCAAAAGTGCGTGCGAGCGTCTCCTGACGGACCAGATCCACCGTTCCTTCGACCAGGTTATCGACGCGGGGCGCCGCCCGAACTGTGAGCCTCCCGACCGCCAGATCCAGGGTCAGCTCGGCCTGCTCCACATCGTCGAGAGGTTGAACGACAGTCTCGGTGCGGAATGTGCGGCCCACCCCGATATCCGTGCCCGCCAGCCAGATAGCCAGCCCCAGGACGGCGAATGTGAGCACGACGGCCAACAACGAGCCCCAGATGGAGCGTCGACCGAGGATCAGATCCAGCCCGACGGCCACCAGCAGAATCGGCCACAGCCGGAAGAAGATCTCCCACACGCTCCAGTCCAGGAGACCCAGGTTGTTCAAGAGGAATATGACTCCCAGGCCGATAAGTATGACGGGACCGACGACTCCGCCGTGTCGGCGGTTCTCTCTACTGCTCATCTCGCTCCTCCATTCGCTGCATCAACGCGCCCTGGCCGTACGGTACAAGAGATAGAGACCTCCCAGAATCAGGAGGGCGGGCCACAGGTAGTTCATCAGGTCCACGGCTGCCGCTGTGATCAGCGCTCCCATAAGCAGCAGCACAATGGCCGGGATGACGGCCCACACCAATCGTCCCTCGGGGGTCGGCAGGACAGCGAGCAAGGCAAAAGTAAGACCCAGGCCTAGGAAGAAAACCCCGCCCATCTCGACTCCCTCGAAGATGGGCGAGAGCCCTGCCACCAGCGCTAGTGTCAGGAGCACACCCCCGGGGATGACGGCC
>SKQX01000043.1 GCA_007118795.1 Thermoflexales bacterium
CTTGGGGCGCTCCAACATGACCATATGACCAGCCCCACTTACCGTCACCAGCCGCGCGTCCGGGATCTTCTCAGCGAGGAACTGCGCATACTTGAGCGGAGTCAGTGCATCAAGGGTGCCGTTGATGACGAGAGTGGGCACTTCGATGTCAGCTAGGTTTTCCATCACGTCGAAATGATGACAAGCAAGGAAACAACCCAGCACCACCTTGGCCCCCGCCTCCCGCAGGGCCTCTCGTCCCAGCTCTTTCACAGCTGGATCGGTTCCTGGCGACCACGCATACTCAGTGATGAAATCTACGGCCTCTTCGAAGTTGGATGGGATGCCCTCCAGAATAGCCGGCGACACACGCAGGCGCGCCCCCGTCCCGATGAGCACCAGCTTGGAGATCCGGTCTCGGTGTTGCAGGGTCAACGTCTGAGCGATAGCGCCGCCCATCGAGTGGCCTGCTACCACCGCCTCGTTGATCTGAACCCCATCAAGGAACGACACGACAGCAGCCGTGTACCCGGCAATGGTCTTGCACCCGTCTCCTTCCGAACGGCCGTGGCCTGGAAGGTCCAGAGTGTAGACCGTCAACTCCGCTATACGGCGCAGCTCTGCGGGCCAATGGAGGCGCGACCCGCCCGCTCCGTGTACCAGTACCAGGTTCGGGCCCTGAACAGGGCCTTGCTTCACCGTGTAGTGAAGCTCGCCGCCGGGCGTCTTGACGTAGGGCACGGTCGGTCCTCCAATCTCTGCTGCTACTCCTCTGCTCTGGCGGTCGGGAGCGTCGCCAGGGCTCTGCCACGCACGGCCAACCGCATGGCCTGGCGGTCATCCCAGGGATACTCGATCAGGCCTATCGGCATGCTCTGCTGATGTCCCTTGCCGCAGGCAATGACCACATCGCCAGGGCTCGCCATCTCACAGCCTCGCAGTATCGCCCGGCCTCGATCTCGTATCAGCAGCAAGTCGAGTCCCTCACGCTTCCCCTCGGCCTCGGCGGCCGCGGCACTTTGTGCCATCACCCGATCGAGGCTCTCCGTCCGTGGGTCGTCGGCGGTGATAATCACCACGTCGGCAAGCCGCGCGGCGACGCGGCCCATCAGAGCCCGCTTCCCCCGATCTCGTTCACCAGGATTGCCAAACACGCTGATGACGCGCCCACCATCAGCAGCCATAAGCCGCGCCGTCGCAAGGGCCTGCTCCAGTGCGTTAGGTGTATGCGCAAAATCGACGATGGCCAGGTAAGGCTGTCCTTCATCGATCCGCTCCATGCGCCCGGGTATCCCCGAGACGGATCCGATCCCGCGGGCGATCGCCTCCAGAGGGATCCCCATAGCAATGCCTGCTGAAGCGGCCGCCAGGACGTTGTAGACGTTGTATCGACCGACCAGGGGTGTCTCCACCGGCACGTGTCCGATGGGGGTGCGGAGCTCGAAACGGGTAAAGTCTGGCTGGAACTCCACACCATGGCCCGTCACATCGGCCTCCCGCTCCAGCGAGTAGATGATCTGGCTGCGCGCACACAGGGGGCGCAGGTGCACGAAAGAAGGGTCGTCGCCGTTTAGGACGCAAGCCTTCGGAACGCCAGGTTTCTGGTACGACACTTCGAGCCCCTCAAACAGCCTAGCCTTGGCCTGCCGGTAGGCGGCGGCGGAACCGTGGAAGTCGATGTGCTCGTGGGTGATATTGGTGAGGACCGCCACATCGAAGTCGCAGCCCGCCACTCGAGCTTGGGCCAGCCCGTGAGAGGTCACCTCCAACACCGCATGGCTCGCTCCCCCGGCGACCATCTCCCCGAGGCACCTCTGAATCTCCGGTGGATCAGGCGTCGTCGTATGTAAGCCCGCCTCGACCTCGATCTCATCATCGCTTTCCGTCTCCGTGGACGGCAACACCGTCTTGACCGTGCTGATCATCCCGGCCCTGAGCCCGGCGGCGCGCAGGATTCCGTGGATGAGACTCACTGTGGTTGTCTTACCATCCGTACCGGTGACGCCCACCAGGGTCATCTGGCGGGAGGGGAGGTGCTCCCAGGCAGCGGAACACCAGCCCCAGGCCTCCCTGGCATTCGGCACCTGACAGTAGCTAACCTCGGCGCCCTCGATAGAAGAACTCAGCCCCCCCGCAGGCAGTTCCCCAATCACTGCGCCGGCACCGCTGCTCACTGCGTCGCCGATGAACTGGTGACCGTCCACATTGAGGCCGGGAATCGCGATGAACAGGTTTCCAGCTTTCACGCACCGCGAATCAGCCTGAATCCCCGTTATCTCCACATCGCCACCCACCCGTTCCACGATCGTGGGCAGGTGAGCCAACAAGTCTGAAAACCGCATCCTTTCCTCCATGTGCATTCCGGCGAATCCCATAACCACCCCAGGCCGTCTGGAGAGTGTCGACATCACGGGCCCGGCGTCCGGGCCTGCATCTCCATCGCACGATCGGTCTGATCGGTGAGGATCTTGTGTCCCAGCTCAGTGCCATAGACGTTCAGGTCCGGAATCTTCGACGGATCGTCCATAGCGATGTGCTCCCGCAAGTCGACTTGAAAGCGTCGGAAATCCAGCTGTTCGAAAAAGGTATCCACCAGATGCACTTGCTGATCGTCGGCAGAGCGCAGGAACGCTCCTAACACCGGACCGATCCACTCCCAAGGCCACAAGCCCTGCACCTGCCCCGGGCTGAGTCGGTGGGGATCACGTCCTGTACCTAAGCTGATCAGTGTCGTCTCTTCTGGGGCCCAACCGAGCACGAACCTCGCTTCGTATGCTGCCAGATAGCAGGGGTTCGAGTACGCGCCGACACCGCCATCTACGTAGCGCGCCTCGACCGGAGGGAAGAAGGTGGGTACGGAGGACGAGGCCAGAACAGCCTGAACTACAGACCAGTCTGCGTACGCCTCCTTCCAGGTCTTGACGAAGCGAGTGCGGTTCTCCATAAGGTCGAACGTGGTGATGACGACATCGATGGGCGGATCTTCCGCCCATAGATCCCCTAGCGTCCGATCCCCGATGTACCTCCTCAAAGCCGCCTCCAGCGAGTCGAGAGGATATCGGTATCGAACCAGAGGCCACAGACGGGTTCGCAAGGTCTTCCGGAAGACCACCTCCCCGAACTCCGCGTAGAGCCTGTATATCGCCGCACCGCTCAGTCCGACTCCTATCCCAGCGGAGATGATGGCCCCCGTGGAGGTTCCGGCCGCCATCTTGAAGATCTCTCGAGAGGGTCGGCCTAAGTGTTCCTCCAAGATCGCCAGCGCGCGAGCGGGGATCACCCCTTTAATCCCGCCTCCATCAACGGCGACGGCTACGTGCTCACGAAAAGGTCTCACCTGGGACCTCCTTATGCTGCGGCCAAGCGGAACTAGCGGCCGGGCGACACGCGGCTGTTCTGTTACCCGGTGACAGCCCCAGCCGATGCATCGTACTCTATTCGGATCCTCCCGAGGAGCGAGATAGGCCGCATGGGCAGGGCCCCTTACCTTACGTCCACTTCGGATCTCCCGGGCGACCGGTCAACAGCCCTGAAAACCTGCAACTAAGATGACGCCTAGCTGAGGAAGTCCCGCAGCTTCTGGCCCCGGCCGGGATAGCGCAGCTTTCGGAGGGCCTTCGACTCGATCTGGCGGACCCGCTCGCGCGTCACTGCAAAAGCCTGTCCGACCTCCTCCAGGGTGTGTGTCCTTCCGTCCTTCAATCCGAAACGCATCTCCAGCACAGCCCGCTCCCGGTCGCTAAGGACTTCCAACGACGACCGGACCCGTTCCTTCAGAAGTTGGTCGTACGCGGCATCCGCCGGGCCCTGGATGGTCTCATCCTCGATGAGTTCGCCGAGCACCCCGTCCTCCTCTGTACCCACCGGCATCTCCAGGGACATCGGCTCCAGCGAGATGCGGAGGACACGCCGAATCTCCTGGGAGGCCACGTTTAGCTTGTGCTTAAGAGCAGGCGTCAACGGGTCGTCGTCTTCCAAGCCCTCGCGGATGGCTGCCTTCTCCTCTGCACTCAACAGGTCAGACTCCAGGGCCAGTTCCTTAGAGGTGGCCTCCCGCCCAAACTCCTGCACCAGGCGCCGCTTCAGCCGGATTAAGCGGTTGATCTTCTCCACCATATGGACCGGAATGCGGATGGTGCGCGCTTGATCAGCGATGGACCGGCTGATCGCCTGTCGGATCCACCAGGTGGCGTAAGTGGAGAACTTGAAACCTTTGGTATGATCGAACTTCCGGATGGCTCGCATAAGGCCGATGTTCCCCTCCTGAATCAGATCCAGGAAGGAGATGCCGCGTCCCGTGTAGTTCTTGGCCACGCTAACCACCAACCGGAGGTTCGCTTGCGCCATCAGCTGTTGAGCCTCCAGAGAACGGACCTCTATCTCTTCCCAGCGGGCCGGAAGCCTTTCAAGCGTTACGGTGCTATCCAATTGCCCGGCGTCGGGAATTGTACCTCGCAGTTGCCAAACATAGCGGACCGCATCGAGCACGGGTCTGGGCAATACGTACAGGGCCCGGAACACGCCGAACAGTCCATCGGCCAATGCCGTCCGTCCGACGTCCTTCGAGCTCGTCCAGCCATGCTCCTCGAGGAAGAAGTAGATGTACGATGAGCTGTCCGGAAGAACGGAGTCGTGCAGCAACGCCGCCTCGGTCACCAGAGTACTAAGATCGGGCGGAGGGAGGCCGAGCTCTGCGCAACGTTTCTCGACGGAGTCCCAGGCGGCGTAGAGGTCACAGAGAACCGCATCGAGCACTTCACGCTCCACCCCTACCCCGCTGTCTCCCCCGATTCGTTCTCGGATGGTAGCCAAGTAGCTACCGGCCGCACGCTGCGAGGAGAGCCAGATCTCCTCGTGGTGATTGAGCAGAGGCACCTGACCGATCTCGAGCAGATACATCCGCACTGGATCATCCGTCGCCTTGAACAACGACCGGTCCACGAACTCGTCAGGCTGCTGTTCGATCTCCTCCAGTTCCTCGGAAGTCGGCTCCGCTTCGTCCAGGATCGCGTCGTCTTCCTCGTCGCCGGGCACCTCTACCAACACTGAGGGCACGCCCTCCTCAGACGACTCACCAATGCATTCGAGAACAGCTCGAAGCTGCTCCACGATCTCATCCTGCTGGATCGGCGCGGATCTATCTTCCTCAGTCATGTTGACCTCATCTCGTGACCTTGCCTATCACGCTTAGTCACGCCATCTCCCGAGATGCTGCCAAGGCCTGTTGCATCTTCAGCAGCTTTCTCACGTTGGCCAAGTGAGCCTGATCGTACTGCTTCCCTCGCGCGTCACCCGCCTCCCGCGCCTCCAGCATCAGCATCTTCAGATCCTGCACCAGTTGATTCAGACGCCGCTGTCGCAAACGGAGCAGAGTCACCACCACGTCCCGCACCAACTGGTCGTCCCCAAGCCTGGCGTCATCCACCTCGCACAACTCGACCAGCCGGGGATGCATATCAGCCGGCAACTCGTCCCGCAGCACATCGACAGAACAGGTAGGCCGACGATCCAAGAGCCTGTCCCAAGCCTCGAATATGGCCCTTAGGCTCACTCGCCCGAAATCCTGCGCCCTTATCGGATCCAAGCCACGCTCTTGGAGCAGGCCATCGATCCGAGATCTAAGACCGGGGCGACGGAGCAGTACCGAAAGGCAATGGGCTTCAAGCAGCTCATCCGGCTGCTCGTCCCTGGGCGGCGCCACATCAGAGTCATGGCCAGCCGCACTCCACGGCCTTCGATGGATACCGCGCTGGCCTCGCGTCGAGCTTCGCAGACGAGCCAAAACGGCTCGTTCATCAACCCGCAGTGTTCGCGCGATCTTCTGGGCATAATCGTCTCGTTCCACCGGGTTCGAAACAGCCCGTATGATGGGAAGCAACTCGTCCACAATGCGAGCCTTCACTTTCGTGTCCTGAAGATCGGCCTCCTCCAGCAGAACCTGGAGGTAGAAGTCGACCACCGGGAGTGCGTCGTCGACCAGTCTGGGCCACTGATCGGGCGACTCGCGGATCACGTCATCGGGATCCATTCCGCCCGGCAGCTGCAAGACTCGCATCTCGGCTCCCAGACGTCCCTCGTATCCCAGCAATCCACGTGGATCGAAAACCGGTTCCCATTCTCTATCAAGAGCCTCGCGCGCTACCTCAACGCCGTGAAGGGTGGCCTGAACCCCCGCCGCGTCCGCATCCAGCGCCAACACGATCCGCTTAGTATACCGACAGAGTTGTCTCAGTTGTGCGTCCGTCAGAGCCGTACCCATCTGCGCAACCACGTTCTCGTAACCCGCCTGATGAGCTTGCATAACATCCATATACCCCTCAACGACCACCACTCGATCCGAACGTCGAATCGCTGGGCGCGCCATGTCCAGCCCGAAGAGGGTCTTGCTCTTGTCGAAAAGGGATGTGCGCGGGGAGTTCAGGTATTTTGGCACGTCCTCCGGGTCCAGGGTCCGCGCGCCAAAGCCGATCACGCGCCCGCGCCCGTCACGAATTGGTATCATCAGCCGATCCCGGAAACGATCATAGACGCCGCCACTCTCCCGTTCGATCACCAGGCCCGCCTCGAGAAGATCTTCGACGCGGTAGCCGTTATCGGTAAGGTGCGTAGATGTCCTCTCCCATCCAGGGAGGCTGTACCCCAACCGGAACCGATTGACGGTCTCATCGCTCAGCCCCCGTCTCTCGACGTAGTCGCGGGCCATTCTGGCCTCAGGCCCACCGCACAGAATCTCGTGGTAGTATCGAGCCGCTGCGGCCAGCAGCCCACGCAGTCGATCGGCCTCCTCGGCAGCCTCTTCCTGGGCAGGAGTGCGAGGCTCCAACTCGACACCCGCTTGCTTGGCCAACTCCTCGAGAGCCGTTCGGAAGTCCCAGCCCTCCATCTTCATCACGAAGTTGAAAAGATCCCCCCCTTCGGTGCACGCGCCGAAGCAGTACCAGTGCTGCGTTTCGGGAAATACAACGAAGGACGGCGTCTTCTCGGAGTGAAAGGGGCAGAGCGCTTTGTAGTTCCGCCCAGACTTCTTGACCTGAATGTAGCGGGACACCACCTCCACCAGATCCAGTCGGTCCTTGACGTCGTCAATCACGCTCACGGGGGTCACCCTCTGTCTTCTTCATATGCCATCGAGGTATTCAGTGCTGCTGCGACCGTCACGCTACTGAGAAGAGCAATCACGCATCCGCCGTCACGAGGGCTTCACCACACATCACGGTGACCTAATTCTACCCAACCTGGGCGTTCCGGCAAGTTGGTGTTGCAGTGGCTCTGACCAACCAATGGGGTGGGCAGAAGAACCCTCGAAGCAGTCGCACGGAGCATCCTCGGCCTGACGGTCGATGACTTCCCCACACTCCACCGCCCGACTCACATTGGCCAACGGCCGACTGGCCTAACCAAGCTAAAGCCCAGCACACGGACGAGAGCGATCCTGGTGTCTTGGGGCATCCGCCAGAGCGGGGGTCATCTTCGTCCTGATAATTCCGATAAGCCTGTGCCTGACAGTCACGGACGTATCATTCTCGCCGTTGAGGTGACCGGCACTTCGGTCAAGACATCGAAGAACCGAATCCGACGCTTTCTTAAGCTAATTCGGGCCATCATGCTGCACTTCCAAGTGCCGGTCACCTTGGCCACAAGAGAATGATAAGTCTCCGGCCTGACAGTCGACCGCACTTGTGCAACTGCAACTATTGATGTATACTGGGGTCAAAGAAATGCGCGGGAGACGCACCACGGCGACGGGGTGACTGGTCAGATCTAAGGAATCCGGCTGGTAGCCAGCACCCCGGCGGGGTCGCGGACCAGCTTGGGAGACGACGATGCCATTCCGGCTACCTATGGTGCTCCTGGTTGTTACCATGACCATGGTCCTGGCCACCGGCTCGGCTGCCTGGGCTCAGGAAGCCGGTGGCACCTGTCGCTTCTTCCCAGAGACCGAGCACTACGTCTGTGGTGCCTTCCTCGACTTCTTCGACGCTCACGGCGGCCTCCACCTCTTCGGCTATCCGCTCACGCAATCTTGCCACGACCCCGAACATACCGGATTGCGGGTTCAGTATTTCCAGCGCGTGAGAATGGAGCTGCACCCGGACGCTCCCCCCGCCTATCGCGTCCAACTGGGGCTCCTCGCCGACGAACTGGGGTATGTCTTCCCGCCCGTCCCCGAGGATAGGATCCCCCGCTCAAACACGGCGCTCCACCACTACTTCCCGGAGACTCAGCACATCGTCTCGTACGCGTTCCTCGACTACTTCCGCGAGCAAGGGGGAGTCGATATCTTCGGATACCCTCGATCTGAGTTCATGTACGAGGCCGGCCGGGTCGTCCAATACTTCCAGCGTGCGAAGATGGTGTGGCACCCGGAAAGCCCTCTCGGTTCGCGCATCAAGCTCAGCAATTTGGGCGAGGCGTACCTCGAGAGATTCGAGCCGCCCGCCGACTGCGAGCCGCTTGACGTGGTTCCGGGGGCGGGAACCGATGCCCTGGCGACGGTGGCTGCCTCCTCCGAATGCCGCTACTTCGAAGAGACGCGCCACTACGTGTGTGATGACTTCCTGGACTATTTCGACACCCGGGGTTCGCTCAGGATCTTCGGCTATCCGCTGACGGAAGCATTCGCGGACCCCACGCGGGGGCAGATGCGCGTCCAGTACTTCCAGCGGGCAAGAATGGAATTGCCCCCTTCGGAGATGGGCGACAAACAGGTGCAGCTCGGTCTCCTGGGTGACGAGCTTGGCCGTGCTTTCCCTCCCATCTCCGAGGAACGCATCCCGCCGCCTGACGACGACACACGGCGTTACTTCCCCGAGACTGGCCAAACCGTTGAGCACATCTTCCTCGATTTCTTCCGCGAGAACGGCGGGCTCACGGTATTCGGCTACCCTCGCTCGTCGATGACCTTCGAGGATGGCGAAGTGGTACAGTATTTTCAGCGGGCACGGATGGTGTGGGACCGAGACGGAAAATCTGGCGGGCCGATCAAACTGACCAACCTAGGGGAGATCTACATCGACCGGGTCGGGATTCCTGGAGGCCACGCCGACCCCGTCCCGCCGGCCCGACATAGGCTGATTAGCGGCCCCGCGGTCGACCAGACCAGTGCTAGATCGGCTGTCCAACTCAAAGCCAGCGCCTCCGTTCGCCATCCTGTCGTCGGCATCCAGTCGTCCCAGAGCCTTTACATCTACGTCGAGAATCACCGTGGGGAGCCCATCGAGGGGGCCGCCGTAAGCGCCCTCGTCCGCTACGCATCCGGTCACGAGCGGTTCTACCTCCCCGCTACCGATGCTCGGGGCTTCACCCAATTGAGCTTCGAGACCCGCGCCTCAGTTCCGGGACAGCGGGTCATCATCGACGTGACAGCTGTCTATAACGACGCCTCCTTGACCGTCCAGACCTTCTTCGTGCCCAGTCACTGAGCCCTTCCCTGGGCGCCATGGCCCGGACCGCCGCGGCCCCGTGAGTGTCTCCCAGCCAGGCCTCCCTCTACCCCCCGATCAAAGCCCCCGGGCCACACCCCTAGCTTGCCTGTCGTATAGCGGCGCGACCTCGCTCCAGTCAAACCGCCTCGCCGCCATACGCAGCTGTTTGGCCACCAAGCGGGCCCTCCCCCTTTGTTCCAGAGCCCACCGAATCCTTCCCACCAGGTCTCGGAAGCTATCGTACAGACACAACCCGTGAAGACTCTCCGGAATGAGCTCCGGATACGAGAGGCGGCGGGGAAGCACGGGGAAACACCCGGCGTAGACGGCCTCCACCACGGCAACCCCGAAGAACTCGTGGATGGCTGTGCTGACCACGATATCAGAGCGCCAGAGCAGCTCCGAGTACCTCACACGATCCACATAGCCGAAATGGATCACCCTGCTTCCCAGCTGCTGGCGGGCGGTCTCAAACTCCGGTGCCGTCCGTCGGTGACTCCTGCCGGCAATTACTACACGAAACTCCGCCCCGGCCTCGTCCAGTGCGTATAGTGCGCGGAAGAAAGTCTCGGGGTCCTTGTCGTATTCCCAACGCTGGTTCCAAAGGATGACCGGCGGCACCTCCGGCTCTCGGGGCCTTGCCGCTTGGTCAAGCCCACCGAGGGCACACCCTACTGGGAGCACCGATGCTCTCGCCCGCACCTCCTGGATCCGATGGGTATGGGAGTAGTCAGGGAA
>SKQX01000167.1 GCA_007118795.1 Thermoflexales bacterium
ATTGAAAAGGATCACAGGGAGGAGCCAGCGGCGGATTCCCGTTCTTCACAGAGCAGCTGGTGAATCGCCCCCACCAGTAGACGGTGCTCGATTCTGTGAATCCGCTCCTCGAGCTCCTCAAGGCTGTCGTCTGAACGGATCGGAACGACTTCTTTGACGACCACAGGGCCGGCATCGACCGCCTCGTCTGGCACCTGGTGGACCATGACACCCGTCCGATCGATCTCGCCGCGCTGAAACGCCCTGTAAGCCCGTTGGATGGCGTCGGTTCCAGGGAACTCACCCGGGAGAGCAGGGTGCAAGTTGATCACGCGGGAGGGAAAACGGCTCAGGAAGGCGTCACTCCAGACGTGCATCCAGCCGGCCATCACCACCCAGGTGACGTCGAAGCTCTCCACGATGCCTGCGAGATCGGCATCATACTCTTCCCGCGTCCCACCGGATCTGGTGTACGGCGCCAGAGGGAAATAGATCACCGGGATACCGTGGCGCACAGCCCGTTTGATGCCGTAGGCATCGCGCCGGTTGGAGACGACCAGGGCGAGCTCGACATCCGGAAGCCTACCACCCTCAACTGCGTCGATGATCGCCTGGAGATTCGAGCCGAAACCGGAGACCAATACAGCGATACGATTCATGGTCCTTCACTCCCCCTCGTTCAAAGGCGAACGCGCTTCCCGTGGCCGTCCCAGGGGACGGTTCTGCCGACGACCACAGCTTGTTCTCCCAGGGCCTGCCGGGCTGCATCAGCCTCGTCCTCGGACACGATGACCACCATCCCAACGCCCATGTTGAAGACACGGTACATCTCCATCTCATCCACCCGACCCAGATCCTGGATGACGCGGAAGATGGCGGGCACCTCCCAGGCGGCGCGGTCGAGTTCGACCCCAACTTGGGGTGGCAGTACCCGGGGCAGATTTTCATTGAACCCTCCGCCGGTGATGTGAGCCATGGCCTTGACGTCAACTGCAGCACTTGAGAGCACCTCGAAGTCGTCCAGATACGACTTGTGCGGTGTTAGCAAGACCTCGCCCAGGGGGCTGCCCAGCTCGGGCAACACCGTGTCCCACGCCATCCCGGCTAGCTCACCGAAGACGTGGCGGGCCAGGGAGAAGCCGTTGGTATGGAGCCCAGTGGAGGGCAACCCCAGGCACACGTCATTGGGAACGACCTTACGCCCGTCGATGATCTGATCCCACTCCACCCACCCAACCAGGGTACCCACCAGATCGAAGGTCCCCGACCTGTATACCCCGGGCATCTCGGCCGTCTCTCCTCCGATCAGGGCACACCCGCTGAGGCGGCATGCTTCGGCGCATCCCTGCACGACGGCCGCAATTCGCTCCGGGTGGAGTGTGTCGGAGGCGATGTAGTCTAGGAAGAAGAGGGGCCGAGCCCCCTGCACCAGCACGTCGTTGACACAATGGTTGACTATGTCGTGGCCAACGGTGTCGTATCGCTCCATAGCCGTGGCGATGATCGTTTTCGTTCCAACGCCATCGGTGGAGGACACGAGAACAGGCCGGCGGGCCTGCTGGAGATCGTCCAGCGCATACAGCCCTCCGAAAGCTCCGATTCCTGTGAGAACCGACGGCGTGTAGGTGCTCTGAACCGCCTCCTTCATCAACTCAACCGCACGCTCTCCCGCATCGATGTCCACACCGGCGGCAGCGTATGCGCTGCGCCTCGGCTCGCCCCTTCCCGCAGCAGGGGAGCCCGGCCGATGATCTCGGGCCGCGATATCACGACGGTACTCGGCCCCCTCGAAGTGGATTCGTTCGGTCGCCTGATAGGCCCTCGCGCGGGCCAGGTCCAGGTCCGGCCCTGTCGCCGTCACGGCCAGGACACGACCGCCCGCGGTGACTAAGGCGCCGTCCTCCGCCGCCGTCCCAGCCTGGAACACCACGGTGGACGGCAGGCCATGTGCCTCCTCAAGACCGGTAATGGGCTTGCCTACTTCATAGGCACCGGGATAGCCACCCGATGCCATCACCACGGACACGGCGCTCTCGCTGCGCCAAGCTACCTGCGTTTCAGCGAGCCGACCCTCCAGGCAGGCGAGAACGACATCCACCAGATCAGTCTCAAGGAGGGGCAGGATAACCTGCGCCTCCGGGTCGCCAAAGCGGCAGTTGAACTCCAGGACCTGGGGGCCGTGGGCGGTCAGCATAAGGCCAGCGTAGAGGACGCCCACATAGGGCACGCCGCGTCGCCGCAGCCCGTCTATGGCGGGCTGCATGACCCGTTCCATCACCTCATCCACCAAAGCTGGCGACAGGTGGGGCGACGGGGCGTAGCAGCCCATTCCGCCGGTGTTGGGACCCCGATCGCCGTCGTAGGCGCGCTTGTAGTCCCGCGCCGGTGGCATGGGGACCACGGTGGTTCCGTCACTGAAAGCGAGGAGCGACGCCTCCTCGCCGCTCAAGCACTCCTCGATGATCACCACGTCACCGGCTGGTCCAAAAGCGCGATCCAACATGGTCCTCTGGAGAGCTGCCTCGGCAACTTCCAGCGTCGGACAGACGGTGACTCCCTTGCCCGCTGCCAGGCCACTGGCTTTGATCACGACAGGTGGGACCTGTTGGCGCAGGTAGGCCGCTGCCGCCTCGAAGTCACGGAAGATCGCGCCCACTGCTGTGGGGATTCCCTCCTCGACCATGAAGCGCTTGGCAAAAGCCTTCGATCCCTCCAGTTGAGCGGCAGCGGCTCTGGGACCAAAGATCCGCAGATCTGCCGCCACAAAGGCGTCCACCAACCCTTCAACCAGGGGCGCCTCCGGCCCCACGATGGTAAGATCTATCTCCCGGTCGCGGGCGAAGGATACCAAGGCGGGGATATCGCCTACTCCAATGGGGATGTTCTCCGCGATGGCGGCGGTGCCGCCGTTGCCCGGTGCGGCGAAGAGCCGACGGGCCCGCGATGAAGGGCCAACTGTCCCCGAACTAGTCGGGCTGGTCGACAACCCCATGATCTTCCAAGCCAAAGCATGCTCTCGTCCACCTGACCCTACCATCATCACGCGCATTCGGTCTCTCCTCTCCCTCAGGTCCGTCTACCAGGACTCAAACATATCCTTGCCGATGGCTGCCACAGCCGGCACGGGATACTCGCCAGTGAAACAGGCAAGGCAATACCCCCCCTTCTCAGCCTCGACGGCCTCGAGAAGGCCCTCCACAGAGAGGTACTGCAGGCTATCGGCACCGATATGAGACGCGACCTCCCCGACCTCCATCCGCGCCGCGATCAACTCCTCGTGGGTGCTCATGTCGACTCCCATGAAACACGGATGTCGAATCGGTGGCGAAGCCACGCGCATATGGACCTCGGCGGCACCGGCCTGACGCACGAGATCGACGATGGCCCGGCTGGTGTTTCCGCGCACGATGGAGTCGTCAACCATGATGATGCGCTTACCTCTTCCCTCCAGGTCGGGCAACGGGTTGAATTTGAGCGCCACGCCACGGCGCCGCAAGCGGTCATCAGGCTGGATGAAGGTGCGACCAATGTAGCGGTTCTTGATCAACACCTCGCCGAAGGGGATACCCGCCTGGTTGGCGTAGCCGATGGCGTGAGCTGTCGCTGAATCGGGCACGCCGATGACCATATCGGCATCCACTGGATGCTCCTGGGCCAGGCGTTCCCCCAGGCGGCGGCGCACCTGATGGACGGAGCGCCCCTCCAAGAGCGAATCTGGGCGGGCGAAGTAGATGTACTCGAACACGCAGAGTGACCTGTCGGATTTCGGATCCACTCCCTGCCAAGCCGTCATGCCGGTATGGTCGAGTCGTATCACCTCCCCCGGCCGCACCTCGCGAAGGAAGGTAGCGCCAATGGTGGCGAGGGCGGACGACTCTGAGGCCAACACCCATCCGTGGTCGTTCAAACGTCCCACACAAAGGGGCCGGAAGCCCCAGGGATCTCGGACGCCGTACACAGCGTCCCGCGTCAGGATCGTCAGAGAATAGGCGCCCTCGGCGAGATCCATCAGAACTCCGATACGCTCCCGCCAGGTCTCGCCGCCGGCCCCCGCCAGCATCTGGCTGATCACCTCGGTATCGGATGAGGAGATCAACCCGACCCCTCCGTACAGAAGCTCACGCCGCAGCACCGCCGCGTTCGTCAGGTTGCCATTGTGCGCCACTCCCAAGGGCCCGAGAGCCGTCTCTACCAGGTAAGGCTGGCTGTTCCTGAGTCTGGATGCTCCCGTCGTGGAGTAACGGTTGTGGCCGATGGCCAAATGGCCCTGGAGAATCTTAAGATGATCCTCATTGAAGACGTGCGACACCAAGCCGTTCCCTCGATGAAGATAGGACCTACTTCCATCGGAGGTGGCGATCCCGGCACTCTCCTGTCCGCGATGTTGGAGCGCGTAGAGCCCAAAGAACGTCAGCCGCGCGACATTCGTGCCAGGAGCGTAGATGCCAAGCACCCCACAAGACTCCCGGGGGCGGCTGGCGAAAGACGGTGCGATCATATTACTCTCGGGCTGCTGCATCGGCTTCGAGCAAGCGCTGCGCGTGCTGCTGCTGCACCTCTCGCACGGCAGAGCGCAACTCGGCCTCAACCAGGCCCAACATCTTCGCCGCCAATAGGGCCGCGCTCGCGGGCTCCAAAATCACGGCGGGAGCCACGCCAGACGGCATACGGAGTGACGAGAACAAGTCGCCGCCGGCGAACTTGTCGGAATAGGGCGGGCACGCGATCACCGGCGCGCTCACCTGCGCATCGACCAACCCACTCAGCGCATTGCTCCTGCCGGCCACGGTAATGTAGACCTTAGGAGTCGGATCAGCTTCGTACTCGGCCAGCAGATCCATCACGTAGCGCGGGACCTTGTGCGCTGAGGCAATCCGGGTCTCCCAGGCAATTCCCAATTCGTCCAGGGCGCCGGTGATACGGGCGCTGAACTCGGCATCACTGGGGGAGCCCATAATGATCACTACTCGCATCGATAACCTCTCTCCTCTGATCAACCCAGCCAGACCACGCTGGGTCATTGTCCGTTCAGGATATGAACTGCTTCAGTACCTCTCGGATTCGGCCCTCCGCCGGGTAGGCACCCGGATCGAGCGGCTGCCCGGTCAGCTTCTCGTAGAGGGCCACGTAACGCTGGCTCACCTGGACGATCAAGTCCTCCGTGGCAGCAGGGGGCGCGCCGTCACCGCGGTATCCCCGCTCGGCGTACCACAGGCGCAAGAACTCCTTATCAAAGCTCTCCGGTTCCATTCCTTCGCGCCTTCGGGCTTCGTAGCTCTCTGCTATCCAGAAGCGGCTGCTGTCGGGCGTGTGCACTTCGTCGATGACCATCAGGGTCCCGTCGGGAGCCCGACCAAACTCGTACTTCGTGTCGACGAGAATCAGCCCACCCCGTTCTGCGATCTCTTGCCCTCGTTGGAATATCTCCAGAGCTGCAGCCTGAACCCGGTCCCAGGTCGCTTCATCAAGCAGACCGCGCTCGACCACCTCGGCGCAGGTAATCCGCTCGTCGTGCTCGCCAGCTCGTCCCTTGGTGGTAGGGGTGATGATGGGAGAAGGCAGTTTCTCGTTCTTCTCCATGCCTTCAGGGAAATCGTAACCATAGATCTGGCGCTCCCCCAAGGAGTAACGATACCAGAGCGCCGTCTTGGTCACCCCTGTGATGTAGCCGCGGACCACCACCTCGACGGGCAGAGCCTCACATTCCCGTACCAAGCTAACGTTGGGATCGGGCACCTCAAGGAGATGATTAGGGATGATGTCCGTGGTGAGGTCGAACCAGAACGCGCTGAGCTGGTTGAGCACCTGCCCCTTGAAAGGGATCAAGGTCAAGATACGATCGAATGCCGACAACCGATCGGTGGTCACCAACAACCATCGGTCATCGGGTAAGGAGAACATATCGCGCACCTTCCCCCGCCCGTGCTCGAGAGGCCACTCGATCTCCACCCCTTCCAGGGCGTGGGGAATATGCTGAATCACCATCGATCTGTCAATCACAATCCTTGCCTCCTACGTCAATAGTCGTGCAGATCAGGCCAGCCGGGCCCTAGAGCCCCCTGGCGTACTCGATACCCGCCGCGAACACAGACAGGCCCAGTTCCTCCTCCTCACCTCGCGTCCAGCGAGGATGCTGCCAGGGGACGATGTGATCCTCCGGGTGGGGCATCAACCCCAACACATTACCCCCTTCATTACATATGCCGGCGATGTCGGCCACGGAACCGTTCGGATTGGCGGGATAGCCCGCGGGGCTCCGACTCGGCGTATCGTCGCTGACGTACGTCAGCACTACTTGGCCGTTGGCCTGCAAACGCTCTAGAACACCATCCCCAGGGATGAAGCGGCCTTCACCGTGAGCCACCGGACAGCCGATGCGTGAAACTCCGCGGGCCGTGAGCCCACGCGTGAACACACAAGGGCTTTCCGGATTCAATGCCATCCATACCCAGCGACACTCGAACCGATTTGACGCGTTGCGGGTAAGAGTGGCCTCGACCCTCGCGCCAACACGATCGACCGACGCATCCGCTGGCACACCTGGGAGCCACCCACTCTTCAGCAATGCCTGGAAGCCATTGCATATGCCCAGCACGGGCTTTCCGGCATGCACAAAGCGACTCATCTCTTCCTCAAAAAGCCAGCGCAGATCTGAGGCCAACAGACGCCCGGCTCCCAACGCGTCGCCGTAGGAGAACCCGCCGGGCAGGATGAGCATCTGGAAGCCGTGCAACCTGTGGGGGCGCTCGTGAAGCTCATTGACGTGCAGGATCGTGGCCTGCCCCCCGGCCTTCTCTATGGCCCAGGCCGCCTCTCGATCGCGGTTCGTGCCAGTAGCATGGAGAATCAACGCTCTGATCATCGGCAACAGCTCCTCCACGAGTCAAGGGCGACGGCACTTTGGCACCTGGCGCCGCCCTCAGCCCTTCTCACAGATCTCACGGCGCTGGCTCTGCTCCGGTGAACCGCCGCGCCAAATCGTCGACCCTACATTCTACCACGGCTCCCCCTTCGATGCCACGCAAGCGGAGCACACCATCGTCGGTGACAGCACCCAGCCGGGCCACAGGCCATCCGACCAGGGCCTTCTCGAAAGCAACAGCAGCCTCGGGCGCCACCTCGACCAAGAAGCGAGCGTTGCTCTCGGAGAAAAGGGCCATCACGTCAGTATCGACTCCCGGGGTGCGCGGCAGGTCCGTCAGGTCGAGGGCTAGCCCCCATCGGCCGGCGATGGCCATCTCCGCCGCCGCCAACGCCAATCCGCCCTCCGACAGATCGTGGCAAGCTCGCACCCATCCAGACCGTATGGCGCTGTGAAGACTGCGCATCATCTCGATGGCGTGGGGTACCGGCATTGGAACGCTTCCCCCAGACCCACCGTACAGACGGTGCAGGAGTCCCCCACCCAGTTCGGCTCCCGTCTGACCCACCACGTAGACCCAGTCTCCGGTCCGCTTGAGATCCATGGTGACCGCCTTGCGCACGTCGGGGACGACGCCGAGCGACGAGATGAGCAGCGTGGGCGGGATCGCCCGTTTCTCCCCGTGACGATCGACGTACTCATTATTCAGACTGTCCTTGCCGGAGATAAAGGGCGTGCCATATGCCAGCGCCGCGTCATGACACCCCTGAGCCGCGCGGACGAGGGATCCCAGGCGGTCGGAAAGCGAAGGATTCCCCCAGCAGAAGTTGTCGAGAAGCGCGATGCGGTCGGGATCACCCCCGACAGCGACCACGTTCCGCACGGCTTCGTCCACCACTGCCCAGGCCATGGCATAGGGATCCATCTGCCCGTAATAAGGGTTTATCCCGCAACCGATGGCCAACCCCCGCCAGCCCTCTATCTGCCACGGGCATAGAACCGCCGCATCCGATGGGCCATCGGCCCGCTGGCCGACCAGCGGCTTGACAAAGGTGGCCCCCTGGACCTCGTGATCGTAGCGCCGAATCACGGATTCCTTGCTGGCGACGTCGGGATCCCCCAAGAGCCCCAGCAAGACGGTGCTCAGATCGTCAGGCAGCAGTGCTTCCCCCTGGGGAAGCACCGGGGCTTTCCATTCGGCCCGCATCTTGGGCCGAGGCCAGCCTTCGTGCACGAAGTCCATATCCATGTCGACCACGGTCTGACCCTGGTAACGGACGCTCAGTCGACCATCTCCGGTGAAGCGCCCGATGACCGTTACCTCGACGTCAAACCGGTCACAGATCTCCTCCAGGCGGGGCAGGTTCTCGGAAGGGACGGCCAGCACCATACGCTCCTGAGCCTCCGAGAGCCAGATCTCCCACGGGCGCAGTCCCGGGTATTTCAAGGGCACGGTGCTCAGCTCCACCTCGACCCCGATATGGCGTCCCATCTCTCCCGCTGCCGAGGAGAAACCGCCAGCGCCACAGTCGGTGATGGCGTGGTAGAGGCCAGCATCGCGAGCCACCACAATCGCTTCCATCATCTTCTTCTCGGTGATGGGGTCGCCAATCTGGACGACGCTCCCGACGGTCTGACCCGTCTCGTGGGTCAGTTCAGCCGAGGAAAACGTCGCGCCGTGGAGGCCATCCCGCCCAGTACGTCCACCGATCGCAACACAGAGATCGCCTGGTCGCGGATCCCGCGGGTGCTGTCCGTGGCGAGCTAGTCCGACACAGCCACAGTAGACTAGCGGGTTGGCGGTGTAGCCTCGGTCGTAGATGATAGCACCGGAGACAGTGGGGATACCCATCTTGTTTCCGTAGTCCTCGATACCTGCTACCACGCCCCGAGCGATCCGCCGAGGATGGAGCACGCCCTCCGGGAGATCCTCTCGAGCGGTGTCAAGTTCGCCAAAGCAGAGGACGTCGGTGTTGGCAATCGGCCGCCCGGAGACGCCCAATATGTCCCGCATCACGCCCCCGACACCGGTATTCGCACCCCCAAAGGGTTCCAGCGCGCTGGGGTGATTGTGGGTCTCGACCTTGAACGACACGACGAAGGTCCCATCAAAGTCGACAATGCCGGCATTGTCCACAAACGCTGACCGGACCCACTCTCGGTCGAGTTTCTCCGTGACGGCCCGAATGGTAGTGCGCAGTAGACCGTCTATCGTCTCCTCACCCCCGTCCACAGGATCGTGATCGTGAGGGAGGATCCGCGGCACCCCGCCCTCACAGGAGAAATCAATCTCGGCCTTGAAGGTCTTGTGCTGGCAGTGCTCCGACCAAGTCTGAGCCAGCGTCTCCAGCTCCACGTCTGTAGGGTCGCGCCCGATGCGGTTGAACTCCTCTTTGATCACCCGTATCTCCTCGAGGGAGAGGTAGAGGAGCCTTTCTATGCTCATCCGCGCCAATCCGTCGTCATCGAGCTCCCGAATCGCAAGGATGTCGACCTGATCGGACGGTTCGGCCCGAGGTACGAAGGCCGGCTGCATCGGGCCCAGCGAGTAAGTCTGGATCACGTCGTTGCACAGCACTTGCTGCGCAATCTCATGGAGATCGTCGCTCGACAGATCTCCGGCAAACACGTAACGGGTGCCGGTAGCAACAGCCGCGATGGCGTTGATGTTCAGCCTACGCGCACGGCGGAGCAGATGCTTGGCCACAGGATCCGTGACGCCGGGTCGGTAGCCGACCTCGACGCATCGGTCTGATCCTTGCTCGGCCAGTCTCTGGGCTTGGAGCGCCGTCGCGTTGGTGCCGGACCACCACCGATAGTTCTCAACGATGGGATCGACCAACAGCGCATCCGCCAGCCGCTCAACCTGCTCGTGGGAGAGATCGCCGCGCACGAACGTGAGATTACTGACCCGGACAGAGTCGACGGCTACGGTGCCTAGTTCCTGAATCTGTGTGCCCAACTCCAACGCCCGTCCATCCGGCTGCTGGGCGCACCATAAGACCTCAATGCACTGAAGCATGGTTCCCATCCTTGATCAAGTGGTAGGATAGCAGCTGAGTTCGGTACACCATTGTACCCGATTGTCGCAACCTCCCGATTTTACTATATCCTGCGCGAGCCACAAGCCGGCAAGACCGGCAAAGACACGTTGACCGACGCCACTCCGCGGAATCCGCTTCCCCGCACCGCTTGAGTTTCCACGGGGCTATGGTATAGTGGCCTGGGCCGCGCGAAAAGCCCTGTGCAGGAGCCCTCATAACAACCGACGACATTCGATGCCGACTTGTCGGACGG
>SKQX01000010.1 GCA_007118795.1 Thermoflexales bacterium
GAGGGGCCCGGGCCAGGAGGCGCGTACTCAGCTGGACCACCATCTCCAAGGTCTGGACATCGCTGGTGGAGCGCACGATGAGTTGTCCGGTCTGGAAGTCGTCCAAATTGCCGAAGGCGAATGACTGGACCTGGCGCGCGATGGCGCGGCGGAGATCAGCCCCCGTGTTGAGCCCCACTCGCACGGCGAGGATGGTGTTGGCCACGGCGAGCACGGCACTGAGCAGCGCGGCTCCCAGCATCAACAGGGAGGTGCCCAGGATGGCCTCTACGTCGCGCTGAGCGATCCCCTCATCGATCACCGTCTGAGTCAGACGGGGGATGAGCAGATCGGCAATCACGACGCCCACCAACAGCAGCACGGCAAGGATGACTGACTTCCAATAGGGTCGTACGAACCGACCCATTCGAATCAGCGGTTTCACAGAAAGACTCTCCTATCGTATCTCACCTGGTATACTACGGTCGCCATCCTAGCTGATCCAGATCTGCCGCCGACTACCCCGTGCTGACGTTCCACGGGTGGAGGCTGGTGGCTGCTGACAAAAGCCGGATGTCACTCCGAAGGTGCTCGGGAAGCTTCCCACGGAGGCCATCCCGTCCCGTCGAGCGCGGATGGCGTCTAGGCGCTACGGTCTCTTGCCCTGCAGATTCTCACACACTCGCTGAAGGAGGTGCTCCAGCGTCTCTCGTTCTTCCTGGCTGAACCCCGCCATCGTCTGCTCCTCGAGCTCGGCCCAGATACCCTCGACGGCACCCCGTATCTCGCGACCGGCGTCCGTCAAGTATACCCGGGAGACTCGCTGATCCTGGGGGTCGTTCCGCCGCTCCACGAAGCCGGAGCGGTCCATACGCTTGAGCGCGTTCGTCACGGTGGCCGGATGGACCTGGAGCACGTCCGCCAGCTCCGACTGGGTGATGCCCTCCTTGTCCCACAGGGTGCACAGGACGAACTGCTGGCCCCGGTAGAGCCCGACCTCATCGAGCAACGTCCGGGCGCGGGAGTAGTGCGCCTTGCACACCTGAGCGAGCAGATACCCGACGGTCGTGGGTAACCTGCCACTATCCATCACCGTCACCTCCTATTAGCGCTAAAACCGCCCATCGGCAACCCGAACGCACAGGACAGCAGATGAGCGCCCGTACGGAAGTGGCCCTCGGTAAGCGCTAGCACGATTCTTCGTCGCACCAGCCATTGCGCCTCAGCTGCTGCTCTGCCACTCCGCTCCTCCGGATGACAGAGGCGGTGGGAGTGTTACTTTGCCGACCAACCATTGACCGGCCAATTATACCGGGAAATCGGCTGGTCACAAGGCCCTCCCTCTCCTGTCGGTCCGAGACTCGCTCCATGGCAGCTATGTCCAAAAGCCATACAAATCCTTGACAGCGGCGTGGACGTGTGGTATAATGCCGCTGTTGAAGCAATGATGAGGGGTCGGATCTTCCACGGGACGGCCACTCGAGTCGATCTGGGACAATCGTCGCCGGAGCCAGCTTCGGGAGGCGGTTGGAGGCCGTAGATTCCAGCTTATGTATCAACCGATACAGACGCAAAGGAGTAACAAGCAATGAAGCTTAGAGCACGAAATCTGGTCATGGCAGCTGTCGTATTCCTCCTCGTCGCCGCGCCTCTGGCGGCCGCGGGGCATGATAACTCTATCGTAGACGTGGCCGTCGCCGACGGACGTTTCACCACGCTGGTGGCTGCCGTGCAGGCCGCCGGACTGGTCGACACGCTGAGCACCGGGGATTGGACGGTATTTGCCCCCACGGATGCCGCCTTCGCCAAACTGGACCTGGATGCTGACAATATCGCCACCGCCTTGACGGAGGAGGAGCTGACGGACATCCTGCTCTACCACGTCTTGGAGGGGGGCATCACAGCCCAGGACGCCAGGACGATGTTGGGCGACATCACCATGGCGAACGGGGAGCGGGCGGGCTTGAAGTTCTTCCAGGGCGACCTGTACGTCAATGATGACGCCAAGGTCATCGTGGAGAACGTGTTCGCCGAGAACGGCGTGATCCACGCGGTCGACACGGTCATCCTGGGCCCCTGGCCGCGCGACCCTGAGGAGCCACCCGTGGCTGTGGTGCCGGGCGATGACACCATCGTCGGGATCGCGGCGGCGGATGGGCGGTTCACCACGTTGGTGGCTGCCGTCGAGGCTGCCGGCTTGGCCGAGACTCTGAGCGCGGGGGATTGGACGGTGTTTGCCCCCACGGACGACGCCTTCGCCAAGCTGGATCTGGACGCCGACAACATCGCGGCGGCGTTCACCACGGAGGAGCTGACCGACATCCTGCTGTATCACGTGATTGACGGCGGCGTAACCGCCGAGATCGCCAGAACGATGCTGGGCGACATCACCATGGCGAACGGGCAGCGGGCGGGCCTGAAGTACTTCCAGGGCGACCTGTACGTCAACGACGACTCGAAGGTGATTATCGAGAACATCATTGCCGACAACGGGGTGATCCACGTCGTGGACACGGTCATTCTGCCGCCCTGGCCTCGCGAGTAACGCAGCAGCCACCCGCACGATGCGGGAGGGGTGAGCCCTGACTGGAGGGTGGTCACCTCATAGGAATAGCTGCTGGTTGTA
>SKQX01000019.1 GCA_007118795.1 Thermoflexales bacterium
AGACTGCCGAGGTTGGCGCTGTGGATCATCACCACGCCGAAGACGGTCAGGAGGATGGAGGTGATCAGAAGCGTGTAGTCGAAATGGCGCCAGACGCGCAAGGTGATCCCTACCCTTCCCTCACACCCTGCCGGTGCCTCAGCGGGATATCGGCGACCAGGCTCGACTCCCGACCGCTCTGCGTGACGCTGACCTGGACGCACTGGACATCCACGTCCAGGTGGCGGGATATCACCGTGATGATCTCATCCTTCAGAGTCTCCAGCAGGGCCGGCGAGATACCCGCTCGGTCCTGCGTCAGCACCAGCCGCAGCCGATCCTTGGCAACTCTTCCGCTGGGCGGTTCCTGGCGACTGAACAGACGGTCAAGGAATCCCATGGTGGTCAACTCCTCTCGGGACTGACGAAGCGCAACAATCTCTCAAACACACGGGGCTGCCGCAACGGCTGGAAATCCACCTCCTCACCCAGCAGCCGCCCGGCGATGTTGTGAAACGCGTGACCGGCGCGCGAGCGGTTGTTCGAAAGAGCTAGTGGCTGACCACGGTTGGCAGCAATCAACGCGTTCGAATCCTCCGGTACCACACCGATCAGATCGATCGCCAACAGCTCGACGACGTCAGCGACACCAAGCATATGGCCCTTGCTCACCATGCTCGGCTCGAGTCGGTTGATCACCAGCCGCGCCGGGCCTTTCTCCTCGGCCTCGATCAAGCCGATGACACGATCCGCATCGCGCGCGGCACTCACCTCCGGATTGGTGACGATAATGATCTCGTCGGCCGGCTCCATGGCGTAACGAAAGCCTTGCTCGATGCCAGCCGGCGAGTCGATCAACACCACGTCGTGATCGCCCCGCAACTCGTCACAGATGCGGACCATATCCTCAGGTTGAACCGCGCTCTTATCCCGAGTCTGCGCAGCGGGCAGCAGGTAAAGCTCGGGAAGTTGTTTGTGTCGCACCAGACCCTGCCGCAGGCGGCAACGCCCCTCAATGACGTCCACCAGATCGTAGACGATGCGGTTCTCGAGCCCCAGCATCACGTCGAGGTTCCGGAGGCCGACGTCGGCATCGATCACCACCACCCGCTGCCCGCGCATGGCCAACGCCGCCCCCAGGTTGGCCGTCAGGGTCGTCTTACCCACGCCGCCTTTGCCCGATGTGATTGTTACCACTCTGCCTGCCACAGACTCTCCTTCGATTAGCTGAGTATCATTCCCCGGGCCATGCGACAGCCACAATCCGGCCGTCGACCACCGATGCCTTCTCCGGCACCGGCCTGGACCACCGCTCCTCAGGCGAACGCGAGAAATGCCCACCGATACGAAGCTGCGTTGGAGCGAGGTCCAGAGCGCAGATCACGGCAAGCTCATCCCCAAGCACTCCGGCATGAACAAGCCCGCGCAGCCGTCCCCATACCACCACACTACCCCCTGCTACCACCTCAGCACCAGGGTTGACGTCCCCGATGATCACCACGTGCCCGGGATGACGCACGGTCTGACCGGAGCGGAGGGTACCCTGCCGGACCAGTGCCCGATCGGCGGGTTCGTCGCCTTCCCCAGGAGGCTGATGGGCACGCGTCGGAGCCAGCTCGGTCACCAGGCCTGCCCCGCGCGCCTCAGCCTGTGTCTCCTCGTTACTGCTCACCACTGCCCACAACTCGACCTCGTGGTGAGCCGCCAGCGAGCGCATCGCCTCGATCTGCGACGGCATCAGACAGCGATCACCAACGTCGACGGCCATCCGCCCTCCGCTGAAGAAGGTGGGGTTCTCTGTGAGGTGCGCTTCCAGGGCCGCCAGAAGGCAGCTCCATTCCCCCTTCCTGAGCGTGACGAGCAATCCCTGCCGTATCCCTTTGATAGCAACGCTCTCTGTGATCACTGAATGTGGCTCCCACCCACCCGAACCATTATAACATAGGACATGGGATCAGAAAACCACCCCCACCCCTCGTCGTTCTGGACAGCCCACGGTGCCCGCCTGGCCACGCAATACCTGCTACTCTCAAAGGAAGAAGCCTCTATCGCTGTCATTCCGGGCATAGCGAGGAATTTCGCCCCCAACCTTCCAACGTCCAGACGTTCTAACGTGCCAACGCAAAAATTCCAACGTGCCAACGCCCCTCTCACCCCGACACGTGCCGGTTCCCCCGCACGTAGAACCGCCAGGGCGCACTCACCGTCGCCGCGCTCCCGCGCACGTTGATCCGCGACCCTGCCATCACCTCTTTTTCCGGGACCGAAAGCCCGGCCTCCAGAAACAAACGGCTGTCCGGAGCGCATAGATCCGCGCCGTCGAGGCGGAGATCGATGTCCAGGGCCTCGCATAGGCGCCCAGGTCCAGCGGTCAGCTCGTGGTCCGGCCTCCCACCACGGCGACGGCGCATCACCTCCAGGCCCTCCTGCGGCTCCAGCGCACGAATCAGGACCGCCGCCGGGAACCCCTCTGATTCGCTAACCACGTTGAAACAATGGTGGATTCCATAGATCAGATAGACGTAGACGTGGCCGGGAGGACCGTACATCGACGCGTTACGGCGAGTACGGCCGGGACGGGCGTGCGATGCCTCATCGGCCTCGCCGATATACGCCTCGGTCTCGA
>SKQX01000268.1 GCA_007118795.1 Thermoflexales bacterium
CTGGCCTGTCGCGTTCGGATCTCCGGTCCTCAGGTAGTTGACGCGCCGCACCTCCAGGGGATCCAGTGCCAGAGCCTCAGCGATGGCGTCCATCTGCTGCTCGTAGGCGACCGCTGCCTGCGGCCCGCCGAATCCTCGCATGGCGCTGGTGAACGGTTGATTCGTGGCCGCTGCGACGCTGTCCACGCGGAGATTGTCGATCCTGTACGGACCGGTCGACATGATGGTGGCGTAGAGCAACACGTACGGGCTAAGATAGGCGTACGCACCCGCGTCGGCCGTCATCTCGATCTCGGCCGCCGTGATGCGGCCGCTGTTCTTCACACCGGTCCTATGCGTGATGATGAACGGGTGGCGCTTCGACTGGGCGATAAACGATTCCTCCCGAGTGTAGACCAGCCGCACCGGCCGACGCGTGTGTTTGGCCAACAGCGCCAGGAAGATCTCGACGGTGATATCCTCCTTGCCGCCGAAGCCACCCCCGACCATCGCGCCCCGGGTCCGTATCCTGTTCTGCGGCACCCCCACGGCATCCGCAACCTTGCGGAAGTGCTCGACGACCTGGGTGGACACCCGGAGGTTTATCACACCCTGATCATCCACCCAGGAGACCCCTCCCTCGGGCTCCAGATAGGCATGCTCGACAAACGGGACCTGGAACGTGTTCTCCACGATCTCATCGGCCACCGCGAAGCCGGCCTCCACATCCCCCTTCCGAATCCGCCAGCGGCTCACCACGTTATCGGGCTCATACACCACCGGCGCGTCGGGCTTCAGGGCCTCGGCCGGATCGAAGACTCCCGGCAGCAACTCATACTCGATCTCGATCAGCGCCAGCGCTCGCCCGGCAATGTCCTCCGACTCGGCGGCCACCAGCGCGATGGGCTCTCCATAAAAGCGTACCCGATCCGAGGCCAGGACGGGCGCCCTCGTCCCCTTCCGCTCCTCTTTGCCCGTCTGGCCCGGCATGTCGGTGGCTAGCCCGGCCCCGGGTAGGTCGTCAGCGGTCAGCACGCAGGCCACGCCGTCCAGGGCCTCAGCCCGGCTCACATCCAGCCGCTTGATCCGCGCCGAGGGTTCCGTCGAGCGAAAGACCTTGGCACTGAGCATATTGGGCATCCTGTAGTCGCCGGCGTAGACGGTCGCCCCAGTGGCCTTTCCCAACGCGTCTATGCGGCGCAGCGGCCTCCCTACCTGCCGCAGTTGCGGAAGTTCGACCTCGGGCAGGGGCTTTGGTTCGTACTTCGCCCTGTAGATCATTCCACATCCTCCAGTCGCTCAGCAGGCAGCGTCTTAGCTTCGCACGTTTGGATGGCCTCGATGATCTGAGAGTAACCCGTGCATCGACAGAGATTTCCGCTGATGGCCTCGCGTATCTCCTGCCTGGATGGCGTCGGATTTTTGTCCAGAAGGGCCTTGGCCGAGATGACCATACCCGGGGTGCAATACCCGCACTGCACGGCACCGGCATCCGCAAAGGCGCTTTGAAGTGGATGGGGGTTATCCAGCGTCCCGAGCCCAGCATCTGTCACGATCTCGGCTCCTTCGGCCTGCCAGGCCAGAACCAGACAGCTGTTGATGGCCCGGTCGCCCAACAGCACAGCACATGCCCCACAGTCCCCCTTCTCACACCCGTTCTTCACATCCGTGTAACCCCGATTGCGCAAAACCTGCAGCAGTGTCGCATTGGGTGGCGCCGCGATTTGGTGTCGACGCCCGTTGACTCTAAGGGTGATCACTCTCAATTCCATTGCTCTTCACTCCACTCCTGCGCCTCCACCAGCAACCGCCGCATCAAGACCTCCGTGACCCGCTCCCGGTAAGGCGCCGAACCCCGTACGTCCCCGATGCAGCTGGCCGCGGTACATGCGAACTGGGCGGCCCTATCGATCGCCTCAGGGGTTAGAGGCTCGCCCCGCAGCACCTCCTCAGCCTCATAGGCGCGAATCGGCGTCGACGCGACGGCGCCCAGCGCGACAACGGCATCCGCACACCGCCCGGACTCGTTCAACGTGACCCGAATGGCCGCACTCACCACGGCGATAGCCGTCGATTTCCGAAGCGTCAACTTCCGGAATTGACTGAACGTCCTCGGCGGCGAAACAGGCCAGCGAACGGCCGTGATCAACTCAACGTGACGGCAGATCGTGTCGCATACATCTACGAAGAAGTCCGCTAACGGTACCCAGCGCGACTCGCCCGCCGACGCTAGCTTGAGCTCGGCGTCCAACACCAATAAGGGCGGCGCCGTGTCTGCGGCTGGTGACGCGTTGCCCAGATTGCCTCCGACGGTGGCCCGGTTCCGGATCAAGGGGTTCGCGAAGACTCTCGCTGCCTCTTGGAGTACCGGCCCGTGATCGGCAATCAGCTCGCTCCTGAGCACGTCAGCCAGCGTCGTCCCCGCCCCCATCACCACATACTGGTCCTGCTGGCCGATGTACTGCATCCCCTGCAGCCCGTGCACGTTGACCAGCACCCCAGGCCTTCGTCTGCCCCCTCGCAGATCGGGGATCAGATTGGTCCCACCGGCCACAGGGATGGCGTCCGGCGCGTTCCCTGCCAGCATCTCCAGCGCCTCGGGCACCGTCCCGGGCATCAACA
>SKQX01000054.1 GCA_007118795.1 Thermoflexales bacterium
AGCGCACCTTCCAGTTGCTAGCCCAGGTGGCGGGCCGCGCCGGACGAGGGTTGCTGGGTGGGAAGGTCGTTATTCAGACGTATCATCCGGACCACTACGCTGTGGTGGCTGCCTCGAAGCACGATTATGAGTCCTTCGCCCATCGGGAGTTGGCCTTTCGGCGCCAACAACGCTATCCACCCTACAGCCGCCTGGCGAAACTGGTCTACGAGGATGGCAACTACTTCCGTGCTCGGAGCAAAGCGGAAGAGCTGGCCGAGCATCTGCGCGCCGTATTGGACCGCCAGGGTCTGCCAGCGGAGGACCTGATGGGGCCGGCCCCTCCCTTCTTCGCGCGACTCCGGGGACGCTACCGCTGGCAAATCTTGGTTCGCCATCCCGCTCCTCCTGCCTTCCTGCGCGATGCCCGGATTCCCCCTGGCTGGCGCGCGGAGGTGGATCCGGTGAGCGTCCTCTAGTCAGTGCCGGAAGTGGTAAATGGCGATGGGAAGGCGAGTCGTTGTCCGTGATTCCGAATGGTGTTATAATCGATGTTCGGATAGTCGAATTCTCGCCTCGCCACGATCGCCTTGGAGTTGGAAGCGAAACCTCGGAGGTATAGCCATGGTAACGAAAGTCACGGAATCGATGGATTTGACCCAGGCGCTCCAGACGCTCAAGTGGCTCGATAAGGAGCGCCGCGAGGACAAAGCGTCAATCGCTAAGCTTGAGGAGCGTTTGCAGGGGCAGGAACAACTGCTCAATCGACAAGCGAGAGAGATTCAGGAGCTGCGGACATCGCTGGCCGGCGTGAGAGGAACTCTCTCCAAGATCGATGAATTCGAGCAGATGGTCTCCAATCATAAGAAGGAGATGGCCTACCAACTGGAGCAACGCGACGAGGTCTGGCGCAAGGAACGAGTCGAAGCCAAGCGGGTGCGGCACATCGAGCACGAGGCCATCAAGGAGCACTTGAGTCGTCTGGAGAAGGACATGCGCGTCCTGCCCCGCTACGATGAGCGGATAGGCCCCCTTGAGGCCGAGGACGAGCGGCTCGCCCGGAAGGTCCAGGTCCTGGAGGCCAGCCTGATCGACCAGGAGAAGCGCCTTGAGGAACCCACCAGAGCCGTGTCGTACTTGGAGGAGCGACGGCGGTCTGATCATCGCCGCCTCACCGAGTTCGAGCAGGAGATTCCCGAGCTGCACAAGAAGATCGATGACCTGCTGCCCAAGCTCCCTCTCCTTGAACAGAAAGTGCAGAAGCAGCAGGCGCGTATAGATCAGGCGATCCAGGAGACGCGCCGATACGAGCAGCCGATTGAGGAGCTTCGCATCTCTAGCTTCCAGCGAGAGCAGAAGGTGCAGCGCTACCTGGATCAGGGCGAAAGAGTGGCGGAAGAGCTGGAGAAGCTTCGCGAACAGACCCACGGCTTCATCGAGAGGCGCCAGCAAGTAATCAGGGCTCTCGGCGAGCTCGAGAAGTTCAAGGCCCGCATTGAGAGACGTCAGGACGAGATGATGGAGAAGGAGCGCGTTGCCGAGGAGCGGGTTCTCCGGGAGTGGGAGGAGTGGCAGGCTGCCAGAGCCAAGGAGCTGAAAAAGCAGGCCCTCGTCTCAGAGCAACGCTGGCAGGAGCAGGAACGGGTCGATATTCAGCAGGAAGGGCGTCTCGAGGCGCTCGAGGCCGTGGGGCCGTTGTACCGCGAGCAGCTCAGGGCCCTATGGGAGGCGCACCGCGCCGATGCCGAAAGCCTGCTGAGCGCGGCCCAGGATGTCTACGGCGAGCTGGTGGCTCCGATTGATGAGCAGCTCGCCCTTTTGCGCGGCGAGGAGTGAGGAACACATCGTGCACGTCGTTGGGACTGCTGGCCACGTCGACCACGGGAAGTCCGCTCTAATCCTGGCTCTCACCGGCATCGACCCAGATCGGTTGCGCGAGGAGAAGGAGCGCGGCCTGACCATCGACTTGGGTTTTGCCTGGCTGCGATTGCCGAATGATGACGAGGTTGGCATCGTCGACGTACCCGGGCATCGTGACTTCATCGAGAATATGATCGCCGGGGTCGGCAGCATCGATGCTACGCTTTTTGTGGTCGCCGCCGATGAGAGCGTTATGCCTCAGACTCGGGAGCACCTCGCCATTCTGGACCTCCTGGGGGTGGATGTAGGCCTCGTGGTCCTGACCAAGGTGGACCTCGCCGAGAGCGAGGAATGGCTCGACTTGGTGGTGGAGGACGTGATAGAGACCCTCGACGGGACAACTCTGGAGGATGCGCCGCTGGTCCTGACATCAGCCCGCACCGGTCAGGGCCTGGACGAGTTACTGACCGCTCTTCAGACTGTGCTGGACGATGTTGATCCCGCTGCAGATCGGGGGCGTCCCCGGCTCTCCATCGATCGGGTCTTCACCGTCAGCGGTTTCGGCACTGTGGTCACCGGGACGCTTATAGACGGGTATCTGCGAGTGGGCCAGGAGGTCGAGATACAGCCCCGCGGATCGCGAGCCCGCGTGCGTGGCCTTCAAACCCATAAGGAGGAGGTGGAGCGGGCCGTGCCTGGCAGTCGGGTGGCCATCAACCTCACCGGCATCGACAAAGATGAGTTGGCGCGGGGCGACGTCGTTACCTCGCCGGACTGGCTCCATTCGACCACCCTGGTGGACGTGCGCCTCCGTTACCTGCCCGAGATCCTTTGGGGGGATCTGGGGCCCTACGCGCAGCGACCCTTGCGTCACAACACACAGCTGAAATTCTATAGCGGCGCAGCCGAGGTAATGGCACGTGTTCGGCTCCTGGGATCGGAGGCGTTGCTGCCGGGCCAGACCGGTTGGGTGCAGTTGGAACTCCAGGAGCCTGTGGCTGTTCTCAAAGGTGATCGTTACATCGTCCGCCTGCCCTCGCCGGCCACCACTGTGGGCGGCGGCATCGTGGTTGATTCGCATCCAGGTCGCAAGCATCGCCGGTTCCGCCCCGATGTCGTGGATCGCCTGGAGACCTTGGCAGAAGGCAGTCCGTCATCGGTCCTTCTCCAAGCCCTGAAACGGGGGGGTCCTGTAACGGTAGGGACTCTGTTTGAGACCGTGAGACTTGGTGACGGCGCCCCGGAAGCGTTGCGCCAACTCCTGGAACAGGATGAAGCACTTCTCTTGGGGAGACGAAAGCGATCGAAAGCTGGGACCGATCCAGAGATCGGGGCCACCGCGCAACTGATCGTCGGTAGAGAGTGGTGGACCGGCCTGATAGACCGTGCGGCCGGCGAGCTATCAGCCTATCACCAGTCGTACCCCTTGCGCAAGGGTATGCCGCGGGAGGCCCTGCGCAGCAGCCTGCACCTGGAGCCCCGTGTCTTCGACGCTGCCATGGCTCAGGCCGATGCCGAGCGAGCTCTGGTCGACGAGGGGGCCACCGTCCGGCTGCCATCTCATCGCGTCCGTTTTACGCCCGAACAGCGACAACGGGTGGAGACTCTCCTCAGTCGTTTCCGCGGCCAGCCTTTTGCACCCCCCTCGGTCAAGGAGAGCAGCGAGATGGTTGGGGAGGACGTGTTGCGGGTACTGCTGCAGCGAGGAGAACTCGTCCAAGTTTCTCCCGATGTCCTCTTCCTAACTGATGTCTATCAGGAGATGGTCCGGCGAGTCAGAGAGCGGATTCAGCATCAAGGTAGCATCACCTTGAGCGAGGTTCGGGATATGTTCGAATCGAGTCGCAAGTATGCTCAGGCGCTACTGGAGCATCTGGACGAGGCGGGAGTAACGAAGCGAGTGGGCGACAAACGTGTCCTGAGCGACCCGCGTCGCTAAGCGGGGAGGCGGGATGCCCTTTTCCTAAGTTGCCCTATTCTTCCCTTTTCATCTCCTGCAATCGCTCGAGGATCACCCTTTCATAGCCGTGCCCCCTCGGCTCGAACCAACCGGCATCGACCCCCTCGGGCAAGTAGTCCTGCCGCACCCAGCCTCCGGGATAGGCGTGGGGGTACTTGTAGCCGTCGTGTGACTCCATCGTCCGCTTGTAATGCTCGCGTAGCCCTCCCCGAAAAACCTCGCTCTTATCCCGTAGATAGGGCGGCACCGGTCCGGCTCCTTGCTCTCGAACTTCTTCCACCGCTCTCCAATACGCTCCCACCGCGTTCGATTTGGGAGCCGTGGTCAGGTACAGCGTCGCCATCGCCAGATGGTACTGCCCTTCGGGCATCCCGACCCACTCGAAGGCCTGGGCGCAAGCGTCCACCACCCGCACCGCCTCCGGATCGGCCAACCCGATGTCCTCGGCAGCCAGGATGTACAGCCGCCGCAAGATGAATCGAGGGTCCTCCCCGGCCATCACCATTTTCGCCAGCCAGTAGAGTGCCGCATCAGGATCGCTGCCGCGTACCGACTTGATGAAGGCTGAGACCGTGTCATAGTGTTGATCAGCCGACTTGTCGTACCGGAGGGCTCGCTGTTGAATCGAGTCCTCCGCTACTTCGAGGGTGATGTCGATGACGCCATCTTTGTCGGGAGCTGTGCTTTCGACGGCCAGTTCCAGAGCATTGAGCCCATCGCGAGCGTCTCCACCGGCCACCTGTACAATATGAGTCAGGGCCGCGCTGCTGATCCGGACGTGGCGCTCACCGTAACCGTGTCCGCTGTCCTCAAGGGCGCGCTTCAGAATGGTCGCTACCTCGCTGGCGGAGAGCGGCTCGAATCGGAAGATGCGCGATCGCGAGACCAGCGGTCCAATGACTTCGAAGTAGGGATTCTCCGTGGTAGCCCCCACCAGCACGATCGTGCCGTCCTCCACGTGGGGCAGCAGTGCGTCTTGCTGGGCCTTGTTCCACCGATGGATCTCGTCCACGAACAGTATCGTCCGCTGGCTGTACATCCCCAGACGATCCCTGGCCTCCTGGATGGTGCGCCGCAGGTCAGCCACGCCCGCCAGCACAGCGCTCATAGTCTCGAAGTGCCTCTCCGTCGAGTTAGCGATGATCATCGCCAGCGTCGTCTTGCCTGTACCCGGTGGGCCCCAGAAGATCAGTGAGGAGAACAGCCGGTCGGCCTCAATGGCGCGACGCAACAGCCGCCCTGGGCCGACAATGTGATCCTGGCCAGCGAATTCCTCCAGGGTCCCTGGTCGCATCCGGGCTGCCAGGGGGGCCTGACGACGGATCTGTTCCTGTCGCCTCTGCTCAAATAAGTCATCCATAGTACAATCTGCTCTTCATCGGGGAGAACGGACTCTCCCGCTCGGCCGGCATCAAACGACATAGACCACATTGTAGGCCAACTCTCCGCTCGCGGCAAGGCTGTCGCGCGAACCCCCGATACCAGCTCAGGGCGGGTCTGAGACCCGCCCGTCCCCGCAGGCGCCCGGCCGTCGCCGGCGCGGGCTCTGCGAGTGTCCATCGCTGGTCGGCCGGTGGGCCTCTCCATTCCTGTGATTGCCATCTGACCCCGGGTGCCGTGGGAGGGCTAGCCAAGCTGGGTGCCCCTTGCCCTGCACCCAACTCGCACGCGGGCTGCAGCTCCTCAGTAGCCGCAGCGACGAGGCATCTCGTTCTTACCAGCGCGTGAACCCCCGATACCAGCTCAGGGCGGGTCTGAGACCCGCCCGTCCCCGCAGGCGCCCGGCCTTCGCCGGCGCGGGCTCTGCGAGTGTCCATCGCTGGTCGGCCGGCGGGCCTCTCCATTCCTGTGATTGCCATCTGACCCCGGGTGCCGTGGGAGGGCTAGCCAAGCTGGGTGCCCCTTGCCCTGCACCCAACTCGCACGCGCGCTGCAGCTCTTCAGTAGCGCCAGCGCTCGGGGGCATATTCCCAGCCCGAATCGAGTTGGTGCCCTCGGCTCGGAGATGCTATAATCCTGCTGATCCGCTCGTTGCTCGGCCATCCGCCGGGCAGGCTTTGATCAGAGCAAGAGGGGGCGCCAATGTCAGAACATGCGATACGACAGCCGGCAGTGGCTGGCCAGTTCTACCCGGCTGAGCCCGAAAGCCTCAGGCGGGAGGTCCAGCACCATATCGAAGCGGCAACCCTGCCCGACGGGCTTGGCCCGGTAAGGGCCGTCGTAGCTCCGCACGCGGGATACGTTTACTCTGGGCCGACGGCCGGGCATGCCTTCAAATCCTTGCAGGACCTCCCCCATAGAGACTGGACGGTCTTCCTCCTTGGGCCGGCTCATCGTGTCCCTGTCAATGGCGTGGCGCTGAGCGATCATTCGGCCTTTCGCACACCCTTGGGGGACACGCCCATTGCTGTTGACCGCGTCAACGAGATGCTGGATGTCTCCCGTCTCTACACCCGAGCGCGCGACGCTCACCGCCCCGAGCACTGCCTCGAGGTCCTCATCCCGTTCCTCCAGGTCGCTCTGTCCGACTTCCGACTGGTGCCCATGCTATTCGGTGAGGTGGACCCCAGGGAAGTGGGGGAGGATCTGGTGGATCGGGTTCACGAGGACGACTTGATCGTCGTCTCATCGGATCTGAGTCACTTCTACCCTGACGACACAGCTCGAGACTTGGACCAGGAATTCCTCGATGCCTTGCTGGCGGGCGATACGCGTGGCGTTATGGGGGGCGAGGCTTGCGGCCGAGCGCCCGTAGGAACTCTCATGGTGGTCGCTGAGCGCAAGGGATGGATTCCTCATCTGCTGGACTACCGGACATCGGCTGACACGGCTGGGGATAAGTCACGTGTTGTCGGCTATGCTGCCGTAGCCTACACGACGTAATGCCGGTGGCGAGCGTGAGGGAGGACCCCTTGTCTCTGTCCGACGCAGAACGGCGGTATCTGTTCACCGTAGCGCGAGAGTCCATTGCCCGCGCCGCTCAGGGCCACGAGCCGCCGCCCATCGACTTGGATGCTGTGCCGGAACGCCTCCTACGGGATGGCGCGAGCTTCGTCACGCTCAACAAGAATGGCCGGCTTCGCGGTTGCATCGGATCCCTCGAAGCCTGCCGTCCGCTGGTACTGGACGTACAGGAGAACGCCGTGGGGGCAGCCCTCCGCGACCCCCGCTTTCCATCCGTTCGCCCCGAGGAGGTCGACGAGTTGACTATAGAGATCTCGGTGCTTAGTCTCCCGCAGCCCCTGGACTACGACGGCGCCGATGAACTCTTCGACGAACTACGACCCGGTGTCGACGGGGTGGTCATTGAGTGTGGGTGGCACCGAGCGACCTTCCTGCCGCAAGTGTGGGACAAGCTTCCCCATAAGGAGCAGTTCCTCGAGCACTTGTGCCTCAAGGCTGGCTTGGCGCCTGATGCATATCGCGGGGGAGACCTCGACGTCTGGACCTACCAGGTGGAGAAGCTAAAGGAAGAATAGCCCGTTCTGCGGCCCCTGGAGAGGTCAGATGGCTCGCCCTAGGGCCGGAGTTGGTTCATACCGCGGGGAGGAATCTCTGTCGTCGCCAGCCACGGGATTCCCACAGGCAAGGCCAGACTCCCTAGGTCTACAACTGCACATCGATCAACAGGCTCTGCTGGGTGGCCGAGGAGTGGTCACCTGGGAGTTGTCTCTGGCCAGCGGGCGACCTTCTTCGTCGTTCCTGCCGCTACGCTTCTTTCTCCGCTCCTCATAATGACAAATGCGGTTGTAGGACTAGGGCACCCTCCCCGCTTCAATCACGTGAAGGGCCAACAACGCATACTCAATGCGCTCGGCCCCGTGTTCGTCCATAGCCTCAGCGCAGTGCTCCAGCACCCGGCGCGCGTGCTCGTCATAAGCGTCTTCGGGCAGGAGTCTGATCAACGAGCTGAGCAAGGGCAATGCCTGCAAGAGATCATCGGCCTCCAGAGCGTCGCGACAGTCGATGCCCACGTTCGTCAGGTCCTCATCCTCTACACGGAAATCAGCCAATTCTTCTAGAAGCTCCGTCACGACTCCGGAAGCGGTGGAGCCCACAGCCGAATGCCTGTGGCGGAAGAGCCGAACGAAGTGGTGCTCGTCCCCCACCATCCGGGCGGCGGCGAGGGCTAACTCCCATCGCGAACGGTCGTCCACGCTCTGTTCGAGTAACTTGAGCAGGTGATCCGTAGCTTCCATAACCCGGAATTTCCCCAGGACCGACGAGTACGCGATCTGCAACCCGTCGTCGGTCTCGGCTTCCAGCCGCCGCAGCAGCGGCTCCCCGATGCCCACGTCTTCCAGAGTTCCGAGCGACCGGGCGCTATGGGCCCTCACGGATCGGTAGTCCGAGTTCAGCGCACGACGCAGGGGCTCAATGGCCCGCCGGTCGCCCATCCTGCCCAGGCCCCAAGCCGCCATCACGCTGAAGGCCGGGTCGTGGCTCTCGAGGGTATCGATCAGGGCCTCCATCAGACGCTCATCGGGGTCCATGCGCGCGATCGAGATGATGGCTTCGAACCGGACGTTGAATCTGGGATCGGACAGCGCCTCCAGAAGCTCATCCACCGCCAGCGGGCTCTTCGCCTGACCCATATCTTCTGTAGTGGACACCACGGCCTCTTCGTCCCGGGCCCGATGATAGCGGATCAAGGAACCCATCGCCTGCACGGGATTCCCGTGCAGGAACAACCCGGCGAACTCCCTCACCCCAACCGCGCTCTCCGCTCGCACCCGTCCCAGAGGGACGGTACCTACCAGCCCCAGAACGAACGCCCCAGCGAACAAAGGGAAGTAAGGGCCGATGGACAGACCGAAGAACTCCCCGGAGATCCCGGCCGACAGATCCAACAACCGACCACTGGTCACATTGCTGAGACCCCCCACCAACCCCACCCAGCCGTAATACAGGGCCATGTAATCCGACCTCTTAGCACGAGGAACCAGGCCTGTATACAGCAACCGACTCGTTCCCACTGCCCAGGCCGTCGTGGCAAGACCGTCGATCACTGAAAAGCCCATGGCCACACGGAGGCTCCACTCGGAGCCCCGGGGCACCAGCAACCAGAGGACCGGAAGGGCCACACGCACGTACAGACCGCTCATCACGATCGGCTTGCTCCCGTATCGATCCGCAGTCCAACCCCAGAGGTAACTTGACACCAGTCCACCAAGCAGGGCGCCCGACTGCAACCACACGACGTTTCCCGAGCTGAGCCCCACCTGATCCCGCATAAACAAGGGCAGGAACGAGGAAACCGGACCGGTGTTCAACACAACCAGACCCACGCCAATCAGATAGAGCAGGAAATCTCTGTCCCGGAGCGCCTCCCCCAGCGCACGGCCCTCCTCGTCGCCTTTCCGAACCGCCTCATCGGGCCCGCCCCCGGGTACAAGGGTAAAGAGCCCAACCGAGAGGAAACCGATACCGACTCCGATGCCCATCAGGATCACAAACCCTCGCAGATCACCTGACAGGTCGATAACGTACCTGGCCCCGGCCAGGGCCACAAAACCAGCAACTGTAGAGACAGCGCGATCCACGGCCCAGTACTTCCCTCGCACGCTGTCGGGAATGTACTCCTGCCTCCACGGGTGGAGGGCTGTGAAGGCCACGGCACGCGTGAGAGAGAAGACCGCCACGATCACGCCGACGTAGATGAGACCCACGCTCGCCCCGTAGTTGGATAGCACCCAGGGGGTGAGCAGCACGAAGGCCGTCACCGCCTTTCTGGCTCCGAAGAAAATGAGGAAGGCACGCTTGTATCCACCACGCGCGATTCTCCGTGCCACGAACAGCGCGATCATCCCCGCGAACGGCATCAATGCGAGGAGATCTCCGATGCCCGACTTACTCAGCCCGAGCTCGCTCAGGAAGAGCACGAAGACGGACCCAAGCAGAGTGAGCTGTGCGTACACGGAGTTGCACGCCCAAGCGGCCACGCTCCAGGGCAGGCCGCGCATCTTCTCGACAATCGTGGGTTCTTCGATCATGGCTTATTGCGCCTTCAAGACGAGATCACCTGAATGCCGTCAGGAAGTGGGAAGCAATCGCCAAGTGCCAAGTGGAACCTCACCGTAGACGAGCGCAGCTCACGCGGCGGATGCGATTGACAACAGATATAATTCGCCTCAGAGAGCCCGCTCCGCGGAGTAAGTTCTCCGGACATCCCGCTCACTCCTTTCACACAGGGCCAAGCTTACCATAGTTCGCGCAAGACGCATACTGCTCAGCCGTGCCGG
>SKQX01000169.1 GCA_007118795.1 Thermoflexales bacterium
CAATAGCGTGTTCACCGAGTCACTTGAGACGGCTAGTGTGGAGATTGACGTAGCGGAGAGTGATGCGGTAACGTGCACGTTCAGCAACTCCGCCTATTCCCTGGTCATCGATAAGTCCGGCGAGCTGGCCGACGGCGGCCGGGTGGTGACCTACAGCTTCGGGATCACCAACACCGGCGCCGTCTCGCTCACGAAGCACCAGATCATCGACAGCGTGCTCGACGACATCACCAATGAGCCTGAGCATCGGGACGATCTCCCTTACTACCAATCGACGTGCGATAACCCCCCGGTGCTGGACCCGCGCGACGCCTGCGCCATAACCGTCGCTTACACCATTGCCAGTCATCATCCTTTCACCCTGGAGAACACAGTAACCGCAACCTACACGACCACTCGTGGCACGGTAGTTTACGCGTACGACAGTCACTCAGTCCGCCTCCTGGAACCCGTTCTCACGATCGTAAAGGAGGGTCCGGAACTTGTAAGACTTGGCGATACGGTCGTCTACACGTTCACGGTGAGCAACGCTGGCGACCATAGCGACGGCCCTAACTCGCCGATCGGCAACGTGGAGGTCACCGATACGGATGCGGAGCCGGTCAACTTTGTAAGTGGAGACGACAATCAAGACGACCTACTGCAAGTGGGCGAGACTTGGATCTTCACCGCCACCCACACTCCCTGGGCCACCGGCGTGTGGACCAACACCGCCACCGCCAGCGGCACCGCTCCGCATGGCGCCCCGATCGAGGCCACGGACACCCACGCTGTGGTCGTCTACGACCCCTCTATCAGCGTCACCAAGGAGGGCCCGGACACCGCCGGGGTGGGCGAGACGGTCGTCTACACTGTCACCGTCGAGAACGAGACGGAGCCGGAGGAGGCGCCCCCTTTACAGTTGCAGAGCGTCATCGAGGACGACCCCTATCTGGACCTGACGGATACAGCCTTCCTCGCCGGCTGCGACGAACTCGAGTACCGGCGAAGCTGCAGCTTCACCTATACCTACCAGCTGCCCACCACCGCCCTTGAGGCCTTCACCAACACCGTTCAAGCTCGGTATCACGTCCATGACCTCCCCACCGAGGTGATCACGGACGCCGCCAGCCACACCGTCCAGCTCTTCGGCCCGTCCCTCGACGTCCACAAAACCGGTCCCGACCAGGCCGTGGTCGGGGAGGACGTGAGCTACACGGTGGTCATCACCAACACCAGCTGCGAGGAGACGCCCTACCTGGCGTTCGAAACCATCGACGACAGCCTGAAAGGCGACTTGACCGATGACGAGAACATCGTGACCACAACCTGCACGCCAACCCTCGCCACCGGCAGCCGCTGTCAGATCGTATACACCTACACGGTGCAGGCCGAAGAGCCGTCCCCGCTGGTCAACACGGTCACGGTGACCGCCTACCCCGAGGGCTTCACCGGCCGCGTCGAGGCCACCGGGTCCCACGAGACGACCATCCTTCGGCAGATCCACCTGCCCCTCGTCCTGAGGAACCACCCTCCCATCTGGACCCCCAGCACGGGCCTGCCGGCCGGCGTCGAGGTGCGCACGCTAGCCGTCTGCGATAGCGATCCCGACATCCTCTATGCCGGCTTCGGCGTAGCGGGGGTTGGCATCTACCGCAGCCAAGATGGGGGGCGGAGCTGGAGCCGGGTGGACCACTACGACTCAAAGGTCTTCGACATCGCCATCGCCCCCGGGGGGTGCGACGTCGTCTACGCCGCCGGCTGGGACCGTGGGATGATGAAGGCCGTCGATGGCACCAGCTGGAACGCCATGCCCATCGGGCTGGACGGCTCCTTCGTATATAGCGTGGCCGTGGACCCCCACGACAACAACGTCATCTACGCCGGCACCGCCGACCGGGGCGTCTTCGCCTCCTCCGACGGGGGAGCCACCTGGGGGCCCTGGGGCCTCTCAGGGCTCACGGTACCCGACCTGACCTTCGGGTCGGACGGTCAGGCCCTCTACGCCGCCACCTGGGGCCAGGGCGTCCACCAGCGCCCTCTGAGCGGAACCCAGTGGCTCGACTGGCATCCCGTCGACCCCGGCATCGAACCGGGACACCGGGAGATCTACGGGGTGGCCGTCGATCCGCAGGATCCGGCGGTCCTCTTCGTCGCCTCGGCGTCGGGCCGTCTCTACCGGACCGGCGACGCGGCGGGATCATGGACCCCCGTATTCTCCGACGCGCCGCGGGTCTTCGGGGCCGCCGTGGATCCCGCGGACTCGCAGACCATCTACGCAGTAACCGGCCACGGGGTCTACCGGAGCCTCCACGGTGGAATCTTCGGCTCCTGGCACCGCTGGAGCGAGGGCCTCGGCACCCTGGGCGCCCGCTCGATAGCCGTCGGTCCGCATCCGGCGGATACCATCCACATTGGCACGGCCGACGGGGCCTGGCGCCGGCTGCGCTGAGACCGGTACGACAGGGAGGGGCAAGGTGCATCTGAGATGGGACGCAGATTCACGCTGATCTGCGCAGATTTCTGAACGGGTGAGGTCCCCGACACGACCACCTCCCTGATCCTGCTGTTATCCGCCGTCCCGGCCGGGGCCCGTCATGGCCGCCG
>SKQX01000034.1 GCA_007118795.1 Thermoflexales bacterium
AGGCCGAGGGGGTGTTGCTGCAGGAGGCCCTGCCCCGCGATCCGCTGCTGTGGATCAGCCATCTCAATCTGGGCCTGGTCTACCTCCGGGCCGACCGTCCCGACCTGGCCGCCCCGGCCCTGCAGCAGGCCCTGGCGCTGGCGCCGCCTGCGGAGCAGGGCGCCGTATATGCGTCTCTAGAACAGACGCACGACCCGACGCTCTGGCTGCGGTTCAGTGAACTCTTACTGATGAGTGAAGATCCCGAGGGGGGCCTGCGCGCCCTGGATGAGGCCGAGCGGCTGGGGGCCGCTGCCGTGGATCTGGCGGTGGGGCGGGGTGCCGCCCTCATCGCCCTGGGTCGCCTGGATGAAGCGGAGGCCCTGCTCCACGCTGCCCTCGTCGGCGCGCCGGAGGACGCCCGCCTGTACCACAACCTGGGGCTGGCCGCGGCGCAGCGAGGCGACACGGCCGCAGCGCGTTCCCGCTTCGAGCGCGCTGCCGACCTGGCCCCGGAGTGGGAGCTGCCCCGGCGGGAGCTGCAGGGTCTCGCACCCTGATCGGCCCGGGGCCGGGTCCCAGCTCGGACCGGCCACCCTATGCGCCGGTAAGTGTATGGACGAATCGGATCGAGAATGCCCACAGCACTTCGGATCCATCGCTGCGAGGAGGTTTGCTATGCATCAGAGAACCTGTTCCCAATAACGGGCACGAGTAGTCACATATGGAGGGAAAACATGAAGGGCAGACGGTCGTTGGTCGTTAGCGGATTCCTTGTACTGGTGCTGGCCCTCGCCGTAGGGCCGGGCCAGGCTCAGGAAATGGTTACGCCGGGCGATGTCATCGCCTCGGCTAGTATCGGCACCGCCTTCACCTACCAGGGACAGCTTACCGACGGCGAGAAACCCGCCGACGGAACGTATGACTTCCAGTTTGCGCTATATGATGCCCTCAGCGGTCCGTCTCAGGTGGGCTCCACGGTCACCAGAAGCAACGTAGCTGTGAGCGACGGACTGTTCACCGTCGCGCTGGACTTCGGCGATGTCTTTGACGGAACCCCCCTCTGGCTGCGGGTGTCCGTCCGTCCGGCCGGCGTGGGGAACTACACTGTCCTCTCCCCGCGCCAGGCCCTCACGCCGGCACCCTACGCCATTTACGCCGCGCAAGTCGGTGCGCACGGCCATTGGGGTGAGGAGTGGAGCGGCAGCGGGACCGGTCTGACCCTTTCCGGGGGCTCCGTTGGGGTAAGTGCGACAGGTACGAGTTACGGCGTGTATGCCGGTAGCCCCGAGGGCCACGGCGTGTATGCCGAGGCCACTGCCGCCACCGGCAGCACCTACGGTGTGTATGGCCTCAGCGCCAGCACCTCGGGCCGGGGCGTGTACGGCCGGGCGAACGCGGGCAGTGGCAGCACGTACGGCGTGTATGGTCTAAGCCAGAGCGCTGAGGGAATCGGCGTGTACGGGCGGGCCAGCAGAACCACCGGCACAACCTACGGCGTTATGGGCGAGAGTGCGAGCACCACCGGGCGGGGTGTCTGGGGATGGGCGACCGCCACCACCGGTGAGACCCGCGGGGTGTTCGGGCGCAGCCGCAGCGACGAAGGAATGGGGGTGTTTGGCTACGCCGACTCTGACACAGGCACCACCTACGGAGTGCATGGCCGCAGCGACAGCGAAACCGGCCGGGGAGTGTGGGGGTGGGCAACCGCCACTACCGGCTACACGCGAGGCGTGTTTGGTCGCGTCCGCAGCGACCAGGGCAGGGGCGTCTACGGCTACGCCGACTCCCAGACCGGCTTGACCTACGGTGTCTATGGCCGCAGCGAGAGCAACTGGGGCCTCGGTGTGTTCGGCTTGGCCAGCGACACAACCGGGACCGGTGAAACCTACGGCGTCATGGGTCAGAGTCGGAGCCCCACCGGCGTCGGCGTGTCCGGCTTCGCCACCGCCTCGACCGGCAAAAACTACGGCGTGATGGGGATCACCTCGAGCGATGATGGCTATGCGGGTTTCTTTGTCGGTGACGTCGAAGTTCAAGGCAACCTGACTAAGAGCGGTGGTTGGTTCAAGATCGACCATCCCCTCGACCCCGAAAACAAGTACCTCTACCACTCCTTCGTCGAGTCGCCGGACATGAAGAACATCTACGACGGTGTCGTCACGCTTGATGCCCGGGGCGAGGCGGTGGTCGAGTTGCCCGAATGGTTCGAAGCCCTCAACCGGGACTTCCGCTACCAGCTCACGCCCATCGGCGCATCGATGCCGGGCCTGTACATCGCGCAGGAAGTCCAGGACAACCAGTTCGCGATAGGCGGGGGCGTTGCCGGCGCCAGGGTCTCCTGGCTGGTGACGGGTATTCGGCACGACCCTTGGGCCGAACAGAATCGCATTCCCATCGAACAGGACAAACCGACGGACGAGCAGGGCACCTATCTCTACCCCGAGGGCTACGGCCAGCCCCAGGAGATGGGTCTCGACTACCAGCGCGACGCCCATCTCTTCGACGAGGCCCTGGAAGCCATCGAACCCCCGCTCGCGGGCAGCGGTGAGTGAGCGAAAGGAGACGACCATGCGAAATCTAG
>SKQX01000002.1 GCA_007118795.1 Thermoflexales bacterium
ACTCGGACCAGCACCTCATCCTAACCCCGCACCACCCCGGGCATGTTGGGCCAGCTGCTCGTCCAGCCATTGGACGATCGGCTCACCCCTCTCGTTCAGCTGCGCTTTCGTCGCGTCCCGGTAGGCGGAGAGCACCGCCGGAACGATGTCGGCCGATCCGTAGGCCTCACTTCGCAGTTCACCCAGCCACTCAACGTACTCCGTCAGCAAGTCCAGATCTCCGAGCCTCAAGGCCGCGAGAAGAGCGTCAGAGAAGCTCCGGGTAATCTCACGCAGCGGTTCAAGGACGAGTCCGGTGTCCCTCACATGCTCCCAGGCACACGCCAATAGAGCCAACTGATGGTCACGAAAATGCGATGCGGCTGCCGTGTAGACGTCAGGCCGGGCCCGCAGCCTCGGCCTCTGATCCCTTCCGAAGAGCATCGGCTCTACGACCTCGACGGCCTGCTCTATGGTGGCTCCCATGAACTGTCCAGGTACCCGTTCCTGGAGTTGCGGGAGCCGGTTAAAGATCCCGCCCCCGAAGCCTACCGGCACGTCCTTCTGGCCGAGCCTCCGGGCTACCTCATGTAGACTCGCCGCCGTCTTAAGCTGTTGAGCTCCCAATATCACCAAGTCCGGCCCTGTTTCGTCGACAGTCTCTTCCATGTGCCGCACCGGTACGTTGGGACCGAGGTAGATGACGTCCCAGCCGGCCCGGCGGAGCAGCAGCGAGAGGATGAAAGGCCCGATGGCGTGCTGCTCATTCGGTGGACACGCCACCATGATCCGGCCCCGCCTGGATGGTGGGGGTGTGCTACTCATGAGGGTCCTGATTCGCCGCATGGCCAACTGCGCTGCGAAGTGCTCCTGATGCACGGTCGCCTCACCCCGGTACCACCGCCGACCAATCTCCGCGATCGCCTCGCGGATGATCTCCAAGCAGACCACCTCCGGAGGATAGAGGGCAAAGGCGTGGGTCAAGGCGTCCTCTGCTCGCTGTTCGTCAAAGGCCAGGCAACCCCGGAGCCACTCCTCGCGCAGGTCGCTCAACTGATCTCCGGTCGGCAATCGCAACGCGTCCGCCGGGGATGGCATAGCCCGAAGAGGATCTTGGCCACTCTCCTCCAAACTCCGGTACAACTCCACTGCCCTGCCAATCCTGAGACCCTCCTGCTGGCGGGCAACAAGCCACCGCACAATGTCGATATCCCGTTGCGAGTAGATCCGGTGGCCCGCCTCCGTTCGGTCCGGTTCGGGCAGCCCATAGCGACGCTCCCATGCGCGCAGAGCGTCGTCCGACACGCCGGTTGCTTCTACGACGGCCTTCAAGTTGAAGATCGGGTCCCGATAAAGATCTGTTGCCATTCTCGTACCTCAGTTCCTTCAGCACAGAACACCTTTCACATGTTACCCGATTGTCAATAACTTGTCAAGGAATTGGTGCACCTACTCACGGTTCGCCGAGAAGCGCGATGGTCGGATCTGGGGACTCCGTCGTCAGCCGCAAGCTTCCCACCACAGCCCTTCGGACCAGCGCGCAGCGGCGTCCTGATCTCCCAGCGGTTGAGGCAGCGCCGGCGCCTTCGGCCGGTTCCTCACGCTATGGCAAGGCGCCCGACCACCAGACGCAGGGCGTAGGATCCAGGCCGGAGAACTGGACCTTCAGGACGGCGAAAGAGTTGCTGACACGGCTCCGCCAAGAACGCGGCCTGGCGATGTAGCTATGACCTGCGGTACCGATCAAGCCGCGAAACCGGCCAGCTCCGCTAGACGGCGTTTCAAGAAGCGGATGTTCTCAACCGGCGTTGGATCCACCTCGTTGCACACTGCCAGGTAGTAGCTGACGTAGTCTCCGAAGTGGATCAGGGAGAGCATCTGCGCCAGTTTACTCTCGCCGCGACCTTTGACCGCGGCGGCCGATACACCCTCTTGGGTGAGCAGCTCAAGTGTCACATCCCATCGTTCCTGAATGCGTGGGGAATCGAGGCTAGAGCGTAGAAGGAGGACTACAGCCAAGTCTCGCGCATCCATGGGGACTCCTAACCCGACGACACTATTGTGGTTGAGCTCTGGTAGGATCTCAAAGAACGCCCAGTGCTTGGCGTTCTCGTTCAACTGGGTCTTCCAGCGGTTGGCAACCGGCCCGAGGAACCCAGCGCCATAGGTCACGGGTAGAGCGCCATGGATCTGAGCGGCCATCTGCTTCGCTTCATTCTGCTCCTTGGGCACCTCAATCCGAAGCTGGGACTGCCAGGCCTCCATCACCTCTACCCCCTCCGCCAGATCGGAGCTGGGGTCCCTGATCAAGCCCAGCTGATGCGCTACTCCCAGAAGCAGGGTAAAGGAGAAACCAAGAGCAGCTCGCGGCTGGGATTCGTAGTCGAACCGCACTACGGGTGCGCCGGCCCTGCGGGCCAAGCTGGATAGCTTCCCACCGGTTGTGACAGCCAAAGCGGCCGTCTCCCGGGCCACTGCTTGTTTGAAGCAGGAGAGAGTCTCCTCCGTGTTGCCCGAGTAGCTGCAGGCCACTACCAAGGTGTTAGGCCCGCCCGCGAAAGCAGGAAGCGTGTAGTCCCGTACCACAGTGAGGGGGATACAGCATTCGTCGGCTACCAGCCCCTGAAGCAGTGCACCTCCAATGGCGGAGCCGCCCATTCCGGCGAGGATGACCTGGTCGAAGGTGTCGGGCTCCCACGGCAATCGGAGCTGGTCACACTGCTCCCAGGCAGCCGCACACTGCTGGGGAAGCTCCTCGATGCGATCGAGCATATGGTCCGCATCGAGCTGTCTTATGCCGAGGCGATCATCGAGGTTCATTGAGGTATCCTTTCTGGCTATGCTGGTCGATGCTGGTTGGCGGGGCTCGTCGGTGAAGCTCTCCACCCCTCCAACCGGGCGATGATACCAGCGGCACGAAGACTTGTCAACCTTGCATGAAACGGGACAAACCATTATAATCCCGGTTGGCAAGCGGGGAAGTGTCGGAATAGGCAGACGAGCGTGACTTAGGATCACGTGGGGAGACCCGTGCGGGTTCGAGTCCCGCCTTCCCCATCGTCCGAAGTAGGCGCGCGGGATGCGCGCCTACTGGCATACGGGGCTGGCAATCGTCATTCACAGGAGGTATCGTCCCTTGAAGATCACAACCGAACGCACTGGTGAGCGTCAGCTCGCGTTGACCATCGAACTGGATGAAGAGCGGACGAGGCGGGCGCGACGACAGACGGCCCGACAGATCTCCAGAGAGGTCAGTATCCCTGGCTTCCGCAAAGGCAAAGCACCCTACGACGCGATCGTACAGCGGCTCGGGGAGGAAGTGGTACGAGAGGAGCTCGTGAAGATCGTGGCAGAGGATGCCTATCGCGAGGCCCTGGCGCAGGAGGAGATCGTGGCCTACGCTCCTGGTACGTTGGAGGAGGTGGCGTTCGATCCCCTAGTTCTCGAGTTCGTCGTACCGCTGACACCCGACGTGGACCTGGGTGAGTATCGGCAGTACCGCCGTGAGTTGCCGGAAGTCGAAGTCACCGATGAAGAGATAGAGCGGGCACTTCAGGAGATCGGAGAACGGAACGCTGTCCTCAACCCCGTCGAGCGGCCGGCGCGGCAAGGTGACGTACTGGTGGGCCATTTTACCGGTCGGACCAGCGACCGAACTCTCTTCCTCGATGAAGAAGAGGCCGAGATCCTCCTGGAGATCGATGGAGATACATTCATCCCCGGCCTCATTGAAGCCCTGATCGGGCTGGAAGCAGAAGACGAGGAGACCTTCACCCTGGTGCTGCCAGAGGACTTCGAAGTCGAGGCGCTGCAGGGCGAGGAAGCCGAGTTTCGTGTCGGCGTAGACAGTGTCTACGAACGCATTATCCCCGATATCGATGACGATCTCGCGCGAACAGTAGGTAGGTACGATTCGCTACGAGAGCTTGAAGAAGAAGTCCGCGGTCGATTGGAGGAGAGGAAAGAGGCGCAGGCCGAGAGCGAGTACGCCGAGCAGGTGCTGCAGGACATCATTGAGCAAGCCGCGGTAGCTTATCCGCCGGAGATGGTCGAGGAAGGGCTGGATGATGCTGTGCAGAACTATGAGGTGCAGGTCGAGCGTCGCGAGCACATGATGCTGAAGGATTATCTGCGCATCCAGGGTAAGACGATGGACGAGCTTCGGGACGAACTGCGATCCGAGGTGGAGAACACCCTGAAGCGGTCGTTGGTGCTGGGTGAGATCGTCGAGCAGGAAGGTCTAGAGGTCAGCGATGTGGAGCTCGACATTCAGATCGCCGAGTCAAGCGAGCAGTACGGAGAGCGAGCTGATGAGGTGGAAGCGGCCTTAAGCTCATCCGAGGGCCGGAGAAGCGTGCGGAACCGGATGCTCGCCAACAAGGCGGTGCAGGGAATGGTCGCTATTGCCAAGGGGGAAGCTCCTGAGGAACTGGCGGAAACCGGCGAGTCCCAAGCTGCCGAAGACTCACAGGATTCGGAAGAAGAGCACGAGAGTGAAACACCGGCTTGTTAAGGAGGGTAGACGATGCCGTTAGTTCCAATGGTTGTAGAGACGACGGGCCGTGGCGAACGGGCCTACGACATCTACTCACGATTGCTGAAAGATCGCATCATCTTCATCGGTACACCGATCAACGATCAGGTGGCAAACCTCGTGGTGGCCCAGATGCTGTACCTTCAGAGCGAGGATCCCGAGCGGGCAATCTCCCTTTACATCAACTCGCCGGGTGGGATCATCTACCACGGGCTGGCCATCTACGACACGATGCGCCACGTGCAGGCGCCGGTCCACACGTACGCGGTCGGGGTGACGGCGAGCATGGGCACAGTCTTGCTGGCAGCCGGGGATACGGGACACCGGTATGCGCTACCCCACGCCACGGTACACATGCACCCGGCGGGGGGAAGCGCGCAGGGGTACGCACCGGACGTTGAGATCCAGTACAAAGAGCTCAAGCGAGTTGAGGAGCTACTCCATCAGCTGCTGTCCAAGCACACTGGTCAGACCGTCGATCAGATCGCGACTGATTTCGAGCGCGATCGGTTTATGACCGCTGAGGAGGCCATCGAATACGGACTGGTCGACCAGATTCTGGAGAAATCGCCCGAGGAGTAATCGCAGCAGGCAAGCGGCTCCATGCCGGATGCCCCGGGGGCTGGGGGATCGGCGGGACAGATGGGAAACTACAATACAGAACTCCCGCCGGAGAGAAGATCCTCTGGTCCACCAAGTCTCGCCTCTGCCGCCTGTAGTACCCCTTCGATCTGGTCCAGGGCACCGTCCGGTAGAGGAGACGGCTCATGCGTCTCCAGGATGAAGCGCAAACGATGCCTGATGCGATCCGCACTAGCCTCACCGCCGTCCGCAGCCCACGTCTCCCACGCTGTCCGATCCATCAGCCTAGGCACCCAGACTTCCTGGCGACAACGGGCAGCGGTCTCTCTGTGCGCGAGAAAGTGACCCGCCGGTCCCACCTGATCGATAAGGTCGAGCATCAGGGCGTCATCGCTGACGTCAATCCCGCGTAGAATTCGGCGGGTCATCGAGATGATCTCATCGTTCAGCACCAGCATCTCCAGCGAACCGATGTCAGCACAATCCAGGAAGCCCACATCGTGGACCAGGGTGGCGCCACTCAGGCCGGACAGAAGCACCTGCACAGCGCACTCGACTGCCGCCTGCAGATCCACCGACTTTGCCTCCGACGCCCCGGCGGTGCCCATGAAGGGGAGACGGAGGTGACGACAGATGTCGGAGAGTCCAGCGCAATAGAGGCTCATCTCCGGCCCACCGTAGGAGGGTCGGGCGGTGCGCAAGTCCATAGCCTGGGGTACACTGCCGACGCACACAGGTGCACCGCTCTGCTTCAGCTGGAAGATCGCCAGTCCACTCAGCATTCCTGCCAAGGCGACGACCAGCGTGCCAGCCCCAGTGATGGGCGCCGTGCAACCCGCTGAGCCACCGCCGAGGTAGACGACGGGGAGCCCTCGTTCAACGGCCCAGAGAAGGTTTGCCAGGTCCTCTGCGGTATGCTGAAGGGGGGCCTGGAACGTCCCGAAAAGGGCGAAGAAGGGGCGGTCCCGCAGGGAGGCCTCATCTCCGGCTACCGCGACAGCGATCCGATGGATATCGATCACGTTGTCGAGACTGAAGGCCCAGGGGATGATGGGCTTGACAGTACTCACGACCATCTCAGCGAACTCGTGGACGGGGGACAACTCGGGCGGGCAGTCGTCGATCAGCGCCAGGCCCATAACGTAGTCAAGATTGTCCAGGGCATCGCAGACGAGAGCAGCCAAACCCGGATCGCCCCGCCGAGACTTGCGTCGCTCTCCCGTGTCCGGATCCAAGAAGTACGTACACGTGGGACCAGGACCGAAGCGGACACAGTCGACAACTCGTTGATCGAGAGCGGGCGAGCACACCTCGATCTTATGCCGTGTGTCTTGGCGTCTCTCGTTCCCCACCGGTCGACCCCAGAGGGAGAACGATTCTGGAGCCGATGCGACAGCGTCCTGGATCACCGCTGGCGGAATACGCACTCTGACGCCATCGACGCGACTGCCTGCCCCAGAGAGCAGGTCACGCGCCTCAGCGTTGAGCACGTTGACGCCGGTGCGCTCCAGACACTCCAGGGTGGCGTGGTAGACCTTCTCTATCTGAGCGTCAGACAAGACGCGGAACTGAGGCGTCTGGTGGTTCCAGGGGGAGGAGGTATTCACGATATGGCCTCTCTTCAACATAATGCTTACAACGTTCTCTCGGGTTTAGGCGGACCGCGATCTTCTCAGGCCGACCCAGGCCAGGGTGCGAGCCATTTCGTTCTGGAGGAGGCAGATGGATCCGTCGACGCCGGAGCCGGGCTTCGCCATCAAAAGGTCCGGCTGAACTGCCAGCGCGACGTGGGCGGTGACCCGGGCCGACAGATCGGTCTCGGTGCAGCTCCCGCCCAGGAGCGTTCCGATCCCGGCTTCCTGACAGGCCAGCACGGCCTCCACCGACTTCTGCACCCCGCCCAGGGCAGGCATGCGGATGTGTACCATGTCGGCGGCACGGGCTTCAACCAACGCTCGCACGTCATCCAATGTGTTGATCCATTCGTCGGCGACGAGCTCAACCTCAAACTTGCGAAACTCGATATACTCCCTGAGGGTTCCAAGAGCCTTTAGGTGGGCATCCCGACTGTCCATGATCAGCGGGCTCTCGACGCGTAATGGGTATGGGAGTGCCTGGGCCTGGAGCCGATGAATGTGACCGAGGATGCGTCCGAGATTGTTCTCATAGATCCGGCCCAGAGCCCCCTGGAAGTCGAGATGGAAGGCAGGTCGGTAGTCGGGACCGCCCAGCTGCTGAGCGCGAGTTTTCAGCCAACGCACGTAGCGGATGAGGGCGCCTCGATCCGGACCCAGCTGGTCAGGCACGCCCTCCATCACCTCGCGACCCAGCGAGTCGGCCCGGCGCACGATCATCCGGTCGGCGTCCCCGTGCCGCCCCAGTCGGCCCTGGGCATGGATCGGCACCGATCGATTGGCCAGCGGGAGATCCCATTCTGCGGAGATCACCTCGGCCATGGTCTGCTGGCGGGAGACGGCCACAGCCTTCAGCAGCGCCTGACTCACGCCATAGCGAACCGCGGCATGGAGAGGACGCTCGACGATCTTCCACGCGACCTCCGATCTAGCTTCGTCCGCGGTTCTCAGGATTCGGAGCGGCGTGGTCAACAAATCGCGGCGGGAGACCCGTTTTGCGGGTCGGTCCGCGGACTCGCCAGGATCGACCGGATCCTGAGACGGCACCTGGCCTGTCTCCGTAAGCGCCTCGATCTCACCGGTCAACTGGCGAAAGGACGTGATGGACTGCCCCCGAAGGGTTGGGCCCACCACATCGCGGATGGACCGCAGTCCCGCGGAAGCCCGAAAGACCGGCTCACGGCCAGCTGTGGTCCCATGGGCCACGCCCACGCAGTTGCCCCACACGACCCTCTCAGCCTGGGGCCTGGCACAAGGGGTTTCAGACCGGTCCAAGACCAGCCCTACAGAGACGGCCTCGGCAACCTCTCGCACGCGGTCGAAGCCCGAGGTTACCGGCTGCTCAGTGACCTGCTGGTCGAGGCGAATCGGATGATCCTGCAGCGCGCGAAGATCGGTGCAATCGCCGGCACCAGTCACGGGAACCGCCAGGACAGCAGCGATTCTAGTCACGGGCCTGATGATCCCTGACGTCGCTGGAACAAGTTACCATGCTCCCCCTTAGGGCTTTGTCATCGTCATTCAGTCTTCCGGACAGTTGTTCGCACAGAATCTGCAAACCCCAGCAGCTATGGGGATAGGATCGAGTGCACTGGCCGGGTACACCGAAAGTACGATTAGGCGTGTCTTCTGGAGCCAGGGCTCCACAAGGATGTCGCCCGATGAAGTCGCCACAGGCCTTACTGATGCTCGAGTCGAACCTACCCACATGGTGGGCCCTGAAGCATAGTCTGTCCAGCCAAGTCCCATCCCGGCCCAAAGCGAAAATGGGAGTTCGAGATGCGGCCGTTTCCGTGCTTTCCATCGTGCAGGCGTGCGAATAAACCATCCATCGCCGACACCGGCAAGCTCTCCTGTTCTTCAGAGTGGAGGGACAGAGCCTGAGTTGCCCTGCCCCTCTCTGGATGTGCTCAATGCCGACAGCGACTATCAGCGCAGGTCTATGACTTCCTGATCCTCAATCCGCTCCAGAACTGCCAACAACTCGTCTTTTGACACATCGCGAACCTTGATGACGCAATCCCAGTAACTGGGATCCTTCGGCGTGGGTACGCCACCGCTGGCGTAGATGCCCCAGCCCTGCTCAGAGATGGCGCGCGTCATTTTCGCGAGCTCACCCTTTCGATTGGGCATGCGGATAGTAGCCCGCACGCCGGCGACGTTCCCACCTAGCAACTCGGTCAACTGGGTCATCATATCGATCTCCGTGATGATCCCGACGACGATCCCCTTTTCCAGCACGGGCAGGGCGCCTATCTTATGCTGGATCATGACCTGCGCGGCTTGTTCAAGGGGCAGATCGGCCTCGGTAGTGATGACGTCTCGATGCTTCACCATCACGTCCTCGAGCTTAAGGTCGGAGAGGAAGCGCGTGATCTCCCACACATTGAGGCTGGCCAGCTCCGTCGGGGGGATGCGCAGGGTCTGCCGGGTGACGAGCCCCACCAGGCGCTTCCCTGTCTCCACGACCGGGAGGTGCCGGACCTTCGCCTCAGCCATCATCTGTTGGGCCTCGACGAGGGACATGGATGGCTCGGCCATCACGGGATGTCGGGTCATGTAGTCTTTGACAAGCATGTAGTGGTCTCCTTAGTGTCAGTCGGCCGTGACTACTGGCTCCATTTCCCGGAGTCTCTCAAGCGGGATGTGGCAGAAGATCCGATGCTCCTCCGTCTCGTACTGCCACGGAGGAATCTCCTTTTCACAGATCCCGCCGCCGTCAGGCACCATGTCCCGGCGTGGGCAGCGGGTGTGGAAGGGGCAGCCACTAGGTGGATTGAGAGCGCTGGGCACAGTGCCGTGCAAGCGGATGTGCTTCTGCTTCGCCGTCGGATCGGGGATGGGAACGGCCGAGAGCAGCGCCTCAGTGTAGGGTTGGTAGGGAGGGGCGTAGATCGCCTCCGCGGGGCCGAACTCGACGATACGCCCAAGGTACATCACGGCCACGTAGTCAGAGAAGAACCGCACCACGCTGAGATCGTGGGCGATGAACATCATCGTTGTGCCGTATTCGTGCTGAATTTCCATCAGGAGGTTCAGCACGGCTGCCTGGACCGACACGTCGAGAGCCGAGACGGGCTCGTCACATAGGACGAGGTCAGGCCGGCTCGCGAAGGCCCGGGCGATGCCGACACGCTGCTTCTCACCGCCACTAAGCTGACGCGGAAGTCGCCTGTAGTAGCTTTCGTCCAGCCGGACAGCGTGAAGCAGACGGATGACCTCGTCGCGCACTGCGTCGGACGGGACCTTCCGGAAGCGTCGGAGCGGGCGGCCGATTTGGTGACCTACGCTGTAGGATGGGTTCATCGTAGAATCCGGGTTCTGGAACACCATCTGAAGCTCCTCAATCAGCTTCACGTCCCGCTGTGAGACAGGGTTGGTGAGATCGAACCCAAGGAACTCGGCCTCGCCGGCGAGGGGCGTCTCCAGACCGATGATGGTCTTCGCCAGAGTGCTCTTCCCGCATCCGGACTCCCCGACAACTCCCAGTGTCTGATTGGCCGGGATCTGCAGGCTTACATCATCCACCGCCTTGACGTAGCGCGATTTGCCAGCGCCGATCAAGCTGAGGAGCGATTTCGACTCCTGCTTGTAGTAAGTCTTCAGCCCCGTCAGCTTGATGAGTGGTTCTTCCCCGTTCCCGCCAGTCCGCGCCGCGAGTTTCGGGACCATCCCTTCCGGTGGCGTCCAGCTTGAGGCATCGATCTCCTCCGAGTAGAAGCACCGGGCCGAATGGTCGGGCTCGATCGTGCTCAACGGCGGTTTCTCATTGTAGCACTTGTCCGCGGCGTAGTCGCACCGCGGAGCGAAGACGCAGGCGCCCTTCGGTCTATCCTTGGGAGCCGGCACCCTTCCGCGGATAGGATAAAGAATGCTGCTCTCCTTCGTCGACCCCAGCTTCGGCACACACCGCATAAGCCCCTGGGTATACGGATGCTGCGGGTTGGCGTATATGGCTTCGACTGAGCCCACCTCCACCATCTCCCCGGCGTACATGACCCCGACCTGGTTACACACCCGCGCAACCACCCCCAGGTCGTGGGTGATGTACACAATGGCCGTGTCGAAATCCCGCTTCAGGTCCTCGATGAGATCGAGGACGACGGCCTCCACGGTGACGTCGAGGGCCGTAGTGGGCTCGTCCATTATGAGCAGCGCCGGGTTGTTGAGCAGCGCCATAGCGATGACCACGCGCTGCTGTTGTCCCCCCGAGATCTGATGCGGATACCGCTTCATAACGTTGGCCGAGTCGGGCATGTAAACCCGGTTCAACATGTCGATGGACTTCTCCCGGGCCTCTTTGGCGGGGATCTTTCGGTGGACAGTCAGCACCTCCGTGAGCTGATCCCCAATGGTGACCGACGGATTGAGGGCCTGCATGGGATCCTGGTACACCATAGAGATCTGATCGCCCCGGAGTTTGCGCAGCTCTTCCTGAGACCGCCCCACCAACTCCCTGCCCTGGAAGTTGATGCTCCCACCGACGATCTTACCGTTCGCCCCCAGGAAGTCGACGATGCCGAACGCGACAGTCGACTTACCGCAGCCGGACTCGCCCACCACTCCGAAGGTCTCGGCTCGATGGACGTCAAAGGAGACGTCCCGTACAGCCTCGACGTCGCCGTACCGCGTCTCGTACGAGATCGCTGCGCTCCGGACCCTCAAGATCGGCGCGTGACCACGGTCTGTTGAACTCATAACAAGCTCCTCCTCTTACTGGTAGCGAGTGGACTCTTCGCTGATGCCATCGGCGAAGAGATTGAGCCCCACCACCAGCGAGGCAATGGCTATGGACGGCCACAGGGCAGCCCAGGGACTCCCGGCAAGGATGTACTGACGGCCTTTGGCGACCATGCTGCCCCAGTCGGGCGAGGGGGGCGGAAGCCCAAGACCGAGGAAGCCGAGGGTCCCCATAGCGAAGATGGCATAGCCAACGCGGAGCATCGCATCCACGATGATGGGCCCGCGGGCGTTGGGCAGGATCTCCACGAACATAATGTACCAGGGGCTCTCCCCTCGGATCTCCGCTGCCCGAATGTAATCTCGGGTGCGGATGTCGAGCGTCAAGCTGCGCACCAGTCGCGCGATGCCAGGGGTGCCGACGATGTCGATAGCCAGGACGACGTTTGTGGCCGAAGCCCCCACTGATGCGATGATGATCATGTAGAGCAGCACCACCGGGAAAGCCATCAATGCGTCCAACAGACGCATCACCACCTCGTCCACCCAACCCCCCAGATACCCCCCCATCAAGCCGAGACTTGCCCCTGCGAACAGGCCCAGGAGGACTCCCCAGATGGCCGTGCCCAGCGGCAGCCAGAAACTGTCGGTCACGGGAAGCATAATCAAGACGACACGTGCCCCGTAGATGACTCTAGCCCATACATCGCGGCCCAGCTCGTCGGTCCCCAGGGGATGCGCAGCCGACGGGCCTTGATTCTGCGCCAGGTAATCCTGCTCCGTCGGCGAGTAAGGGGTCAGGAGAGGGGCAAAGACGGCCACGAAGACCCAGAAGAGGATAATGGCCAGGCCGATCACCGCTATCTTCGACTCGAATAGGATCGAAATTCCTCCTCGCAGTCGCTCTAGCGGGGATGGTTGGGCGCTTATCTTGGGCATGGTCTGTTCACTTGCTGTCATAGCTGACTCTCTTCCGCTCACAGTATGCGTCGCGGCTCACTTGGGTGTCACACTAGTTGTACCGAATGCGAGGGTTGAGGAAGGTGTAGAGCACGTCGGCCAGGAGCTGGGTACTGACGGCCACGGCCACCAGGATCATCGCTCCACCCTGCAAGGCATTGACGTCCCGGAACAAGGCGGAGTCCAGGATGTAGCTGCCCAGACCGGGGTAGCCAAAGATGACCTCGACGACAACAATACCGCCAAGGAGCCAGTTAACGTGCAGCATAATGATGGTCATCGGTGCCATCAGTGCGTTGCGGACGGCGTGCTTCAGCACCACGCGCCAACCCGGCAACCCCTTGAGATAGGCAGTCCGGATGTAAGGCTCCTTCATAACCTCCGCCATGCTCGCTCGAGTGATGCGCAGCACGTACCCGAGCTCAACGAGGGTCAGCGTGGCCACAGGCAGGATGAGCATCTCCGGTCTCGTCCAGGGGGCGTCCGCCCCGAACACGGTTGCACCGGGCACGATGCCCAGCCAGAAGGCGAATATCAGGATCAGGAAGATGCCTGTTACAAACTCCGGTGTCACCGAGAACATCATACCGCCGATCGAGAGCACGCGATCCACCGGCTTGCCCTCGTTGAGACCGGCGATGAGCCCCAGGACCAGGGCAATGGGCATCACGATGACGAAGGCGAGACCGGCCAGCACCAGGGAGTTGCGAAGGCGGGTGAACAGCAAGTTGGCCACGGGCCTGCCTGTCCGCAGCGACAACCCCGGATCTCCCCGCAATAGCCCTCTCTGCAGAGGAACATACTCCGCGGGGCCACCGGTGGTAGCCATCCAGCCAGAACCGGGAACCAGCCGCCAGACGACGTCACCTGTCCCCTTCTCCCACTGGACCGCCCGATTCTGCCGGTCAACTCCCCAGAATACCCGGGCAACGCCGGCCCCCTGGGCCGCCTGACTACGTGCAATGACGAGGGACAACTGCTCTAATTCATCAGCCGCCAGTGCGAGAGTCTGTCGAGCTTCGCCTGTGCTCCCCTCTCGAAGGTGGTCAGTAGTCTGAAACAGCGGCTCACTGACAGCAGGCACGTCGCCATTCAGTCCGTCCTGTATCTCCTCCAATAAGTCAGGGAGAACCTGGAGCTGCGCTTGGTCAAGCGGCGTTTCGGCGGGATCCGAGATGCGTCGCAAGACGGCCACAGCGTCGCCGTATTGCTCCGTCCTCAGAGCCTCAAGGAAGTCCCGCAGGGATCCCGTTAGATAGTCCAGTCTCTCCACCTGGGCGTCCAGGGTCGTGCGAGCTGTGCCGACGTCACCACCGACGAGGTGCTCAGCCGCCTGTGCCAGGCCTTCTTCCAGCGTCGGGTCCACACCGTCCAGAGCGACAGCCGCTCTGCTGATCTGTCGCGCCATAGACTGAAAGTCGGACTCCCGCAACTCCGCGGCAAGTGGCCCTGAAAGCTGCTCGTAGGCAGTGAGTACCTGCATGAGGTGATTTCTTCTGCCCACTCCCTCGGCCATTTCCCGGAAGATCGTCTGCTTCTCCAGTGCTTCTTGGTCCACCATAGCCTCAAGAGCACGCTCTGGCTCTGACAGCCCGGCCGTGAACTCTTCTGGCGACTGGTCCTTCCTGCTCAATATGGTCAGGATCTGGTCGAGCTCATTGAGGAGGGCTTGGCGGTCCGCGTGGGCCAGTTGGTCGTCCTCCACTACCTCGGCCCGGTGCTCCTCTAACCTGGGTATCTCGAGGGAGGGATCCTTGACCCGCCAGCGCTCGTTGTCAATGCTCCGGGTCACGCTACCGTCGGGCTGGAGCTCGCTGACGATCAAATCCTCCGCCTGCATATCCCAACGAACGCGGCTCCCATCCTCCTCCACAGCCCACCAATCCCGAAAGCCGTCTTCGGTGGTGATCTGCTGGATAGGCATATTGACAAGCCGCTCGGCTCTCCAGTCGCTGCCGACTAGCCAGTAGAGGTAACGCTCGTAGAAGGGTTTGTCCAGGCCATGTTGTTGGAGAAAGGAGGCTTCTTGTTCCGGGGTGATATGGATGCCCAGCACGTTTCGAGCCAAGTTGCCCGGAGCCGCCTCGGTAATGAGAAAGACGGAAATGGAGACGAGGAGCATTGTGAGCAGCATCAGTAGTAGCCGTCGTACGATGAACTTGCCCATAGGTGATGGTCCTTTCACATGCGAACATGGCCGAGGGTCAGAGCTGTCTGGTCTGAACCCGTTCTGGGTCCCAAACCCCTATACCGTCGACCGCGTGACCACCAACAGAAGGGGATGATGGGCATCCCCGGGCCAGCGGTCGACGGTACGCTCGTCCGAGTATCCGTCAGCCCGTCAGCAGTTATTGCTGCGACGGGGTGCGATCCCCTAAGCCTGTTCCTTCCACACCTCGTTGAACATCATGTAGTAGGTGGGATGCATTGGCACGTTCCGGAGATCCTTACCGTGGATGTACCAGATGTTCCGCCAGTAGGGAATACCGATGGATCCACGCTCGTACTGGATCCGCTGGAGATCGCAGAAGATCTCCCGCCGTGCCTCGACGTCGATGGTCCCGTTTGCCTCGGTCAGCAGTTCAGAAAACTCGTCGTCGACCCAGCGTGACTCGTTCCAGGCTGCTGGGGAGCCGTCCGGATCGGCCGTGTAGGCCAGGCTCAGTACCATGGTGCCCAGAGGACGATGTGTCCACGGCGTGATGCCCAGGCCGACCTCTGTCCATTGCTCCCAGTACTGGGGATTTGGCATGGCGTTGATGGTGATGTTGAAGCCGCCGGGTTCAGCGTCCTCTTTGAGGATCTCCGCGTACGATACGACGTCGCCCCAACCGCTGCCGACCGCCAACTCGACGTCCAGACCGGCGGGATAGCCCGCGTCGGCGAGCAGCTGTCTGGCCCTTTCGGGGTCGTATTCCGGGGCAGGCATGTCGCAGTACTCGGGGTGGACTGGAGCGACGTGGAAGTCCTCTCCAGGTGCTCCTTCCCCGAAGTACGCTAGATTGAGGAGCTTCTCGTGGTTCTGGCATAGCTTGAGCGCCATGCGCACGTCGTTATCCGTCCAGGGATCCAGGTCTACGCGCATACGAAGCACTCGGGTCTGGCCCGTGGTGATGCCCCCTACGGCGACGTCGTCCGAGTCCCTCAGTGCGAGGAAGACGTCGGTGCCCCCAATGTCGCCCAGATCCAAGAGGTCAACCTCGCCACCCTGAATCGCAGCGATCCAGGCCGACGTCTCCGCGCCCATATCGATGAACTCCATCTCATCAAGATAGGGGAGCGGCTGTCCGTCCTCTCCGTCCTGCCAATAGTCCTCTCGACGACGGAGCAGTACGCGCTCGCCCTCACTGTACTCCTCCAGGGTGTAGGGGCCCGTACCGTGAGGTCTCCTGATGAAGTCGCCCTCAAAGGTCCGGTGGTTCAGCACCAAGGCCGGGTAGTGGAAGAGATGCTCGGGGACAGCGATCTCCGGTGTATCGAGATGCAGCCTGACCGTATGGTCATCCACCTTCTCAATACCGCCAAGGCTCAAGTACCCGCCCATCAGCCCGAGGATCGACGAGCCGACATCCTCGTCCAGCCACTCGTTCAGCGTGAAGACCACATCATCCGCGTTGAACTCGTCGCCGTTGTTGTGCGTCACGCCCTGGCGCAGGTTGAGTGTCCACTCCATCAAGTCGTCACTGACCTCCCAGTTCTCGAGCAGCCAGGGATGGGTGATGTTGTCGCCGTCGGTATACGTGAGATACTCAGCGACCTGACGCAGCTGGTTCGAGGGTGATACCCAGGAGAACTGGGCCGGGTGCGTCACTCGCTGCACCTGCGATGCAACTCGGAGTCTCCCACCGCGATCTGGTCCTTCCACGGGCGGTTCGATGGGTTCGTCCGGTGGTTCTTCGGGGTCCGGTTCCACTGGTTCCGGCTCAGGGGGGGCACAGCCGGCTACGAAGGTACTGGCCGCAACGACGGACATCCCCAGCAGAGTTGCGTTCCTCAGGAACTCGCGACGGGTGATTCTACCGCTTTGATAGAGTTCCTTCAACTCGGGAATGTAGGCGTGGGCCTCGTTTCGGTCTTCCTTCTTGATGATTTCCATCTGTCACTCCTCCTAGAGGTCTTGTCAGTCTTGCGGGAAGGGCAGGGTGCCCTCTGCGCAACTGCCTTTGGTCGATCGCTGTATTACCACCTCCTCTCGGTATAGTCTTCTTCACCTATGAGCACGATCAAGACGGCTACCCGACGCTCGTTTGGGTTTTCCTCCAGCGGTGATAATGGCTTTCGACCGGGAGCTGTGGCCGAACAGTAGAACGGCACTTGTCATAAAGGGAACAGCGTCGAGTTGGAACGGCCCCGTCTTAAAGGCCCGGGAAGACATCCAGTCCGCATCTCCAGCGAACGGACACCATCATAACCGATTATACTCATCCAGGAATCTGTGTCAAACAGCTATCAGACGGCTAAGCGCACATCGACGTGAGCATGGCAAGAGTGCATACAGAGACGTTGATGTTCCTCTCCCGAAAGTTGGTGCTCTTCACATCCCACGATGCTTGACATCACCAAGAACGGAGTTACAATATACCAGATCTTCTGATTTTTGCAACTAAGGTGTAGGGTAGGCTCAGTTCAACGTCTTTGAACTCACTGCGAGGTTGCCATGCCGTCCCACATTCGTACCAGCACACTCGTCGACGATGTCGTTGATGAGATCCGTCAGAAAATCCTGGCGGGCGAGATGGAGCCCGGGGATTTTCTCCCCACGCGGCGCGAGCTAGCCAGCATGTACGGAGTTGGCCTCTCGACGGTCCAGGAGGCCATTCAGGCGCTCTCGGCGGTCGGGATGCTGGACTCGCGTCCTGGCAAGGGAACCTGGGTTAGAGAAGATGCGCTGGAAGGGCTGATCCATCCCGAGACGGTGCGCAACCGCCTGGGTAATCTCAACGTCGCGGGAGTATACGAGGCGCGGAGCGTGATGGAGGTGACCCTGACAAGGATGGCGGCCCAGCGGTCGACATCATCCGACCTCGGGCGTATCCGGGAGGCGCTGGAGCGAATGGAGGCCTGCGTCGAGGACAGCGAGGCATTTGTGGCGGCCGATCTCGATTTCCATCTGGCTGTCGCGAAGGCAGGCAAGAACGACCTCCTCGAGCAGTTCTACTACCTGTCGCGCAAGCTGATCGCCGAGGCTGTTCACGAGATCGTCCGTCGACCGGGTGTGAAGCAGGACTCCATTCTCTATCAGAAGGCCATTCTCAGCGCCATCGAAGACCATAACCCGGACGCAGCCGAGCAAGCCGCCCGCAGCCACATGGGTTATGTCGATAGGCTGCTGAAACACTGGTGAATCATCTCACTTACGGTCGTGCCGATTCTGCAGCCTGAATCGGCGAAAGGAGAGAGGCAAGCCATGCCAAGATCGTATGGCTGGCGCCAAGCCATCGCCCCGTACACCCGTGTCCCCCCGGAGACGTGTGAGCGCATCCATATGGCCTCCCTGGAGATCCTCGAACGCGTGGGCATCGACGTCCACTACGATCGGGCGCGGGAGATATTGGGAGATACCGGGGCGCACTTGGATGGCGTGCGGGTCCGAGTCCCGGGCCATATGGTGGAGGAGGCCCTTGGGGTCGCTCCGGCCCGCATGACGCTGTGCCGCCGAGACGGCGATGTAGCCATTCGTGCCTGGGGTTTTCGCACCGCCTTCGGAGGTGGGTCGGACTGCCTGTACGTCCTGGATCATGGCACGGGTCGGCGCCGAAAGGCTGTCCTGGACGACGTCAAAGAGGCCATCACTGTGATGGATGCGCTCCCCAACATCGACTTCGTGATGTCCGGGTTCCTCCCTTCGGACGTCGCACAAGAGGTATATGACGTTCATCAGATGGAGGTGATGCTCAACCATACGACGAAGCCCATCGTCTTCGTGACGCCGGACTTTCGGGGATGCGTGACAGCGGTCGAGATGTGCGAGGTGGTCGCTGGCGGCGCAGAAGCCTTCCGGCAGAAGCCCTTTGCCACATGCTATATCAACGTCACTTCGGGCCTGGTCGCCAACCAGGAGGCCGTTCAGAAGTGTATCTACCTGGCGGAGAAGGGGCTTCCCCTACTCTACATCCCGCTTAATGCCGCCGGGGTCAACTCACCCACCACGACGGCTGGCTGCATGGCCGCGCTCAACGCTGGGACGCTGTTGGGCCTGGTTCTGGCCCAGCTCGTACGCCCCGGCACGCCGGTCGCGGTGCCGGGCTGGAATGGAGGTCCCTACAACCTGAAAACTATGGTCGGCAACTACGTCCTGGCCGACGAACAGGGAGTGGCGACATCGATGGGCAAGTATTACGATCTACCGGTGTTCGGGCTGGGCGGTGCCACCGATTCGAAGGTACTCGATCAGCAATGCGCGGCGGAGGCAGCCCTGGGGCTCTTCCAGGCGCATCTGAGCGGTGCGAACATTATCCACGATTGTGGGTTCATGGACGCCGGTATGCAGGGCTCACTGCAGCTGATGGCCATCGATAACGAGTGGATCGGCTGGATCCGTGCTGCCACCAGTCCGGTCGAAGCTGACGATGAGACACTGGCTCTCGATCTGGTCGAGGAGTTGGGTCCTACGGGCGATTACCTCTCGCACCAACACACGTACCAGCATTTCCGAGACGGTCACTATGCCGATCTAGCTGACAAGCGCCAGTACGACAGCTGGGTGGAGCAGGGCGGGAAGTCGATGGAGGAGCGCGCTGCGGAACAGGTGGATACCATCCTGCAGCAACACGAACCAAAGCCGCTCCCAGAGGACGTGCGGAAGGCCCTGCGGGACATCGTCCTCCGGGAGGCACGGCGGGCAGTCGAGTGACCGAGGGACTCACCCGACATCGGAGGCATCGGTATGCACGACGACGATCGATTCTTTATGCGCGACGCCTGGGTTTTCGATCCGGAGGTTAGGCCGATATCTATTCCGGATCTTAACCTGGGCTTCGATACCCGAGCTTTGCACGCCGGGTTTCATCCCCTGGAGAGCGTGGAGGACTTCCGCTCCTTCGTACCGCCCATCGTGCAGTCGGTCACTTATCCCTATGTGTCGTTCGATGAGATACCTTATCCTGTCTATGGGCGCACCCAAACCCCCACCACGGCGGTGCTCGAACGGAGGCTGGCCGCCCTAGAGGGTGGACAGGCATGCGTGACCGCGGCATCCGGCTCTCAGGCCCTCTTCCACCTCCTGTTCACGCTGGCCCGTCCCGGGGACAACGTGGTCACGAGCCTCAATGTATACGGGGAGGGGTACAAGCAGGCTACCGCCATCTTCCCGGAACGATGTGGTGTCGACTTCCGCTTCGTGGAGGAGCCGGCCATTGCGGCGTCGTGGGACGCCGCGATCGATGATGCCACTGTACTCGTGTGGTTGGAGACGCCCAGCAATCCGTGTCTATTCGTGACTGATATCGCTGCTGTGGCGGCCGTCGCCCATGCGAAGGGCGTGCCACTGGTCGTGGACAATACGACGGCAACGCCAGCGCTCCAGAAACCGATGGAGCTGGGGGCCGACATCATCCTGCTGTCCATCACCAAGTTCCTGTGCGGCAACGCCACCGTTCTGGGCGGCGCCATCGTAGGCCCGGAACCCTTGGTCGAGGACGTGCGCTGGAACACGACGGAGTTCGTGGGTGCTGTACTGCCGCCGTTCGAGGCGTGGCTTACGCTCCACTTCCTGGAAACGCTGTCCCTCCGGATGGCGCGTCACAGCGCGAACGCCCAGACCATCGCGGAGTTCCTCGTTGATCACCCCCGGGTGGAGCACGTCAACTACCCGGGCCTGCCGGATCATCCGCAGCGAGACCTGGCCCAACGTCAGATGTCGGCTGGAGGAGGAATGCTCTCCTTTGTCGCTCCTGGAGGAATGGAAGGAGCCGCTCAGGTGATCGACAGGTTCGAGTTGATCACCCACGCGGTCACCTTCGGAACCAGCCGGACGATCTGCATGCACCCACCGACGATCACTCACGAGCATATGACGCCGGACGAGCGCGCCAAGGCAGGTATCGCCGACGGCCTGATCCGGCTGTCGGTGGGCCTGGAGGACGTGGATGATCTGATCCGGGATCTCGACGGCGCGTTGGAGCGATAAGGGCGCGGCGCCTGATTCGCTGGTCGTGACGGATCAGCCGGATCCTCGGGATATGGCGCCCATCCCTCAAGACCCGGGTCAGGGCGTAGCTCTCCAGAGCTACGCCCTCACCACACTCGGGTTCGATGAGGGCTGGGCGGTGCGATCAGCAACTAACCACACATTCTACTCAGCCACGCTGAGACATACCGTACGACTTATCAAGGGGGAAGAACGTGAAGGCTGCCAACACTGTGAGTTTCCAGTCCCCGCAGTTCGCCGTCTTGTCAGACCATCAGCTGGAGCGCCTCCATCAGGGCACTCTCGAGGTGCTCAGACGGACGGGGGTCCGTTTTCACCATCGAGAGGCGCTGCAGATGCTGAAGCACGCTGGTGGTTTCGTCTCCGAGGGGAATCTGGTCAAGTTTCCGGCCCGGCTGGTGGAGGAAGCCATCGCCTCGGTGCCGGAGAGGATCGTGATGTGCAACCGGAACGGCGAGCCCGCGATCTACCTGGAGGGAGAGAAGGTCTACTTCGGCACCGGCTCGGATTGCCTCAACCTGCTTGAGCCTCAGTCCTCGGGGCCAGACAGGTGTCGGAGGTTCACTCAGGATGATCTGGTCAACGGCTATCGCTTGTGCGACGCGCTGCCGGAGATCGATTTTGTGATGTCCATCGGAATTCCCTCCGACGTGGATCCCGACACGAGCTACGACGTGCAGATGGCGCTGATGCTTGAGCACACCACAAAACCCATCGTCTTCGTCACTAACGACGTGAGCAGCTGCCGCCGTGCCATCGATATGGCCGCGGCAGTGGCGGGAGACCACAGAGCGCTTGCCGAGCAGCAACACATCCTACTTTACTCGGAGCCCAGCTCGCCGCTCCAGCAGTCGGAGACAGCCGTCGATAAGCTCCTTCTGATGGCGGAACACGAGCTCCCCGTGGTTCACTCCCCGGGGCCGTTAATGGGCGGCACGGCGCCGATCACGCTGGCGGGCGGGTTGGTGATGTCTGTGGCTGAGATCCTGAGCGGGCTGGTGGTGCATCAGCTCATGAGCCCCGGTGCGCCCTTTGTGTTCGGTGCGGGACTCCACCACATGGACATGAAGTCGGCCCAGATCTGCTACGGCGGCCCAGAGTTCCAGCTGACCAAGGCTGCTGTGGCGCAGATGGGCCGTTGGTATGGGATGCCTACGTGGGGCTACGCCGGCTGTTCTGACGCCAAGACGATGGACGAACAGGCTGCCGCCGAGGCCATGCAGTCGGTATTGATGGCTACGTTGACGGGAGCGAATCTGATCCACGATGTCGGCTATATGGAGAGCGGGCTCAGCACCTCCTATGAGATGATCGTCCTGACCGATGAGCTCATCGCGATGACGAAAAGCTTGATGAACGGCATTGAGGTTACTGAAGAGACACTAATGCTGGAAGAGTTGCACGAGGCTGGACCGGGCGGCCATTTCCTGAACACTGAGGCTACCATGGCCCACTTCCGCGACTTCTGGTACCCTGACCTGTTCAGCCGTGAGATCCGTGAGACGTGGGAAGAGCAGGGCGCTCACGCGCTGGGCGATCGGCTCACGGAGAAGGTCCGGACCATCATCGCCGAGCACTGTCCTGAGCCACTGGAGGAGAGCAAGAAGGCCAACCTCGAAGCGACTCTGCAAGGCCTGAAATCGTGAAACACCAGAGAACGGGTCTGGGATCAATGACGGTCTCGGCGGAAGGAGTGAGAGACCGGTGAAACCGACCCTTCGGTTCCTGTCTGTTGAGCAGCGTGAGCGTATCGCAGCGACCGCGTTCCAGTTGCTCGGCGAGGTGGGGGTCGAGGTGACCGAACCGGAGGCTCAGGGACTGCTCGACGGCGCCGGGGCCAGAATTGAGGGCGATCGCGTTAGGATACCGGGGCCCGTGGTCGAGAAAGCTCTCGCCTCTGCTCCCTCGAGCATCACCATCTACAGCCGTGAGGGCAATGAGGTGACGCGGCTCGGAGAGATGACCACGTTTTTCGGGGCTCACACGGACGCTCCTGACGTGCTGGGCCCCGGCAGCGGCGAGAGACGCGCGTGCCTGGAGTCCGACGTCGCGCGCCACGCGTCCCTGATCGACCAGCTGCCCAACATCGGCTTCACGACCGCGTCCGGAATGGTTGCGGACCGTTCTCCAGATGTGGCTGCCCTGGTTGCCTTGGCCCGCTGCTTGACGAGTTCGCGCAAACCGGTCCTGGCCATGCCGGTCACCTACCAGGCCCTGAGACACAGCCATGAGATGGCGGCCCTGGCTCTGGGTGGCGAGGAGAACCTGCGGGAGCGGCCCAGTCTCATCATCTACGCTGAGCCGGTATCACCTCTGATCCACCCGAGCAGCTCCATCCGCAAGTTGTTCTACTGCGCCGACCACGGGATACCGCTGGTCTATACGCCGTACGCGGCCATGGGAGCCACGGCACCTATGAGCCAGGCGGCCATTGTGGCGCAGCTGTGCGCCGAATCACTGAGCGGATTGGTGATCCACCAGCTGAGGCGACCCGGTGCGCCCTTCATCTTCGGCGGGATGGCCTCGGTGATGGATATGCGGACTACGGTCTTCTCCTACGGAGCGCCGGAGTTTCAGCGGGGCAACGCGCTTATGGCCGAGATGGCACACCATTTCGGTATGCCCAATTTCGGGACCGCCGGGACCAGCGATTCGCAGACCTTCGATGGTCAGGCCATCCTGGAGGCAGCCTCGTCCTGTCTGTTAGCCCATTTGACCGGCGCTCACCTGATCCACGATGTCGGGTTGCTGGGAAGTGCGACGGTGGTAGTGCCGGCGATGATCGTAGCGACGGACGAGATCATTGCGATGATAGACCATATGTGCGCTGGCATTGATGTGAGAGACGAGGCGCTGGCCTTGGACGTAATCAAGGAGATCGGGCCGGGTGGCGAATTCGTGACGCACTGGCACACGTATGAGCGCTTCCGGGACGTCTGGTACCCGGAGATGCTCTTCAGGGGCGGGGTGGAAGCCTGGGCAGATTCGGAGCAGCGGACGTTTGAGGAGCGGACGCAGGCCAGGACCCGCCACCTGATGGACCAGCCAGGGCCCGCGTCCCTGCCTGAAGATGTCTCCCGAGAGATTGAGGCGATCATCGCGCAGGTGGAGGAGGCTGAGCCTTGGTAAGATTCGCGCGGATGTTGACTACCATCGACTCACACACGGCCGGGGAGTCCACCCGGCTCGTGACCAGTGGCCTGCCACCCATCCCCGGAGAGACCATGGCGCAGAAACTGGCCTACGCTGAGGAGCAGATGGCCTGGGTACCGGGTTTCACGTTGCTGGAACCGCGGGGCCACAGGGATATGTTCGGGGCGGTCCTCACGCCACCCTGCAGGCCGGAGGCGGAGTTCGGAGTACTGTTCATGGATAACCGGGGTTACGAGCCCATGTGCGGGCACGCGATCATCGGGACGGTGACCACGGTACTGGAGACGGGCATGCTGGAGGCGTCGGAGCCGGAGACCCTGGTAACCCTCGACACTGCTTCAGGCCTAGTCCGCGCCAGGGCCAGAGTAGAGGACGGACGAGTGACGGCGGTCTCATTTCAGAACGTTCCGGCTTTCGTGTATCGCTCCGGCGTGGCGCTCGACCTGCCGGATGTGGGGACGCTAACGGTGGACGTGATCTTCGGAGGCCTTTTCTTCGTCCTGGTGGAGGCCGGGCAACTCGGGCTGGAGCTGCTTCCCTCAAACGTCCCGCAGTTGGCTGACTTGGGGATGCGGATCCTGACACACGCGAACCGCGAGATCGCCGTCCACCATCCGGAGCTGCCGCACATTGATAAGATCATAGACCTACGTTTCTACAATGAGATCGAGCACGGGGAGGCTGCCCTGGGCTCGAGCGGGTCGGAAGGGGCGACTAGTCGAAACGTCGTCATCCTCGGCGACGGCATGGTCGATCGGTCACCTTGTGGAACGGGGACGTCGGCCGAGGCAGCACTGCGGCATGCTAAGGGCCGGTTGCAGGTGGGGCAGTCATTCGTCACGGAGAGCATCATCGGCACGCGCTTCAGGGGTGAGGTGGTGGCCGAGACCACCGTCGGCGATGGGGACCAGAGCTTCCCCGCCGTGATCCCCAGGATCACAGGGCAGGCCTATGTCACCGGGTTCCATCGCCTGGTGCTTAATCCAGAGGATCCGTTTCCCCAGGGCTTTCATCTAGGTCGGAAATAGCCCGGCCGGCACTGTATGCACGGAATGGCTGGACGCGACGGTACTGGGGACATCGAGGAGCCGATGCAGAGTGAGGAGATCACACAATGAGATTTGCTAAGCGAGTCGGGCTGCTGGCACCAGAAGGTGCCTACCAGGTTCTGGCCAGGGCCCAGGATCTGGAGGCCGCAGGACGAGAGATCATCCATCTGGAGATCGGACAGCCCGATATCCAGACCTTCGACAACGTGGCTTGCGCTGGAATCCGGGCGATCGAGGAGGGCCGGACCCGGTACAATCCCCCCGCGGGCGTGGGTACGCTGCGAGAGGTGATCGCCGAGGATGCGGGGCAGCGGCGATCCATAGAGGTGAAGCCATCGGAGGTGGTAGTGGTACCGGGGGCCAAGCCGATGCTGTTCTTCCCCACTATGGCGCTAGTTGAGCCCGGTGAGGAGGTGATCTATCCCGATCCGGGCTTTCCCACCTACGCGGCGATGATCGGCGTGGTTGGTGGAGTGGGAGTGCCGATCCCCCTGCGCGAGGAGACCGGTTTTGCCTTCGACCTGGAGGCCTTCGACGACGCGGTGAGCGATCGGACACGGTTGATCATTCTCAATTCACCCAGCAACCCTACCGGGGGCGTCCTATCTGGTGCCATTCTTGAGCACATCGCCGAGGTCGCAGCGAAGCACGACGCCTGGGTCCTTTCGGACGAGATTTACACCCGTCTGACCTTCGATGGCGTCTCAGCGCCAAGTATCGCAAGTCTGCCCGGGATGCGGGACCGAACGGTAATCTGCGACGGTTTCTCCAAGTCCTACGCGATGACGGGATGGCGATTGGGCTTTGGGATCATGCCCGAGCCGCTGGCCGAGCGCCTGGGCTTGCTGCTGACCCACTCCATCGGGTGCACGGCCACCTTCACACAATACGCGGGTGTCGAGGCGCTTACGGGGCCCCAGGGACAGGTAGAGCGGGTTGTGGGCGAGTACCAGCGGCGACGGGACGCGCTAGTGGAAGGTCTCAATGCGATCCCTGGTGTGGCATGCCGGAAGCCCCAGGGTGCGTTCTATGCCTTCCCCAACGTGACCGCTTTTGGGCGAAGCTCTGCCTGGGTAGCTGACTACCTGCTGGAGGAAGCCGGCGTGGCCGTGCTCCCCGGCGGTGGGTTCGGAAAGGGGGGCGAAGGGTACCTGAGGCTGTGCTTCGCTACCTCCTTGGAGCAGATCGAGACGGCCTTGAGCAGGATGGCTGAGGCACTGGCGGATTTGCCCACTGAGTGACCTACGACGCCCTACTGTGAATTGGTCCGGGCAACCACCGGGCTGTCGCTCCGTCAGGAGGGAGGGAGCACCTCAGGCTTACCGAACAAGGCCGCTGTGCCACCGGTATGCCAGAAGAGGATCTTCTCGTGCTTCTGAAAGCCACCATCCCGCAGCAGGTCCAGGAGCCCACCGAAGGCCCGTCCGGTGTAGACGGGGTCGAGAAGGAGCCCTTCGCTCCGGGCCAGGGTTTCGATGGCACTGCGCTCCAGATCACTGACGACCCCGTACCCCCCACCCAAGTACCCGTCATCCACCGAAAAGTCGGCGGGACTGAGGGCCAGCTCCAGGCCGAGGTGAGCGGCCGTCGCCGTCGCCAGTTGGGAGAGTTCAGCCTTTAACTCATCGACGCGGAGATCGATACTGATCCCCAAGACCCGGCCCTGGAATCGGGTGGCTCGCGCCGCCACGACTAGACCAGCCTGGGTGCCGCCACTGGAGGAAGCCAGCACGATGTGGTCGAACGTGATCCCGCGCTTCTCGCATTGGGCGGTCAGCTCCTCCATCGCCGCGACGTATCCACTGGCCCCCACCGGATTGCTGCCGCCGTAGGGGACAACGTAGGGACGGCGGCCCTCCGCCTCCAGCTGCTGGGCGATCTCGCTGGCTACCTCATGCGGCGGGTCGACGCCGGCCCAGATGATCTGCGCCCCCAGAAGATGATCCAGAAGGAGGTTTCCCTCCATGCGGGCAGGCTCTTCGCCCCGGAGCACCAGCATGGTGTCCAGACCGAACCTCGCCCCGGCAGCGGCCGTCTGGCGAGCGTGATTCGATTGCTGAGCACCGCAGGTGATGAGAATATCGGCCTCGCGCTGGAGGGCCTCGGCTACCAGGAACTCCAGTTTGCGCGCCTTGTTACCCCCCGTCGCAAGCCCGGTCTGGTCGTCGCGCTTGACCCAGAGTTCGGGCCCGCCGATCTGGGCTGTGAGACGCGGCAGGGGCTCCAGCGGAGTGGGGAGGTGAGCGACGGTGACGCGGGGCAGATGATTGGTCAACATAGGGATCTCCTTTTCTGATGAGACAAACGACGACGGTGCATGCCAGGAAGAGACGAAGCTTGGCAAGTCGCTCCATCATCTTGATCATCACGAGCCATACGAGCGGTCCCAAGCCCCACCGAGCGAGAGCGGGCTGCCAGAGAGGAGCTTCGACCGTCAGGGAGACACGGTGGACTGATGCTGCAACGGGGCAACCGGTCGAGGACATTTATCACCCGGTCACCATTGAGCAAAGACACGGTAGTTGAGCTCTGCATTCAGGACGTCGCGATCCGCCCGAAGACGACTCAGGGCCGCAGACTCCTCGCCGATGGGGACCTGTAGACGCCAGGCGCGGACCGCGGGGAGGAACTCGGCCTCCGCTTGATAGGTGGGCCATCGTGATGGCCCAGCGACCCCCGGTCTATACTGGACGATAATCTCTCCCGGCGCATAACCGGCTTGCGGAACGCCCCCCGGGTCGGTCTGGGCCGACGAAGCAGCGCTTGATAGGCACAGCGGGGCCGATGAGCGGGCGCCGTGGACCAGGGCCGCCGCCGCATCGATGCGCCCACACCCAAACCTTTCATCCCACCCCGGGGCGCCCAAATCCACCGCGTTGTCTAGAATCGCCGAAGCCACCTGAGCGGGGGAGTAGGCCGGATACCGGGAGATCAGGAGGGCCGCCAGGCCCGCCACGTGGGGGGTGGCCATGGATGTCCCAGTATTGTAGCCGTAGCCTCCTCCCATCAATGTGCTGTAGATGGCGTCTACTGGTCCGCCGCCACCGGGGGCTGCAATGCTGACGTGGGTCCCATACGAGGAATAGCCAGCTGGGCTGTCATCCCGTCTCGTCGCGGCGACGCCCAGCACGTGACGACAGTTGGCGGGCGGGACATCGATCCTTGCGCCGTTGTTGCCGGCTGCAGCCACGATGACGACCCCGGCCGTATGGGCCTC
>SKQX01000068.1 GCA_007118795.1 Thermoflexales bacterium
AGACCTGCAGATCAGGTGGTCGGTTCGCTGATAGAGGAGCCACCCCTGCGGCGATGTGGCCCTTTGGAGGAGATCAGGACGGAACTGTCGAGAGGTTTGTTCGGGAGAGGACAGGTTCGGTGTGATCAGGCAGTTAGGCAAGCCCAGGAGAGAGCGTAACATCAGTCGCAGGGGTTCGTGGCGAAGTCCATGCAGGCCACGCCGAATAGAGACGTGAACAAAAGATAAGGAGGATAGGATTATGTCCGCACCCACGTCGTTGTTCCGTTCACGCCCCGTCAAGGCGCTAGTCGTCGTCATCATGCTGCTCGCCCTGGCTTTGACCGCTTGTGCCCCCAGCATCGTCGACGCCGGGGAGAAACCAACCCAGGATCCCGCCAATCCGCCCGACCAGTCACTGAGAGACGGAGGGCTGGACATCGCGGAGATCGAGGTCGTCTTGATGGAATCATTCCCGGTTCAAGTTGGCGTGTTCGTCCGCGGTCATCTGCGGGATGGCTGCACCGAGATTGACGAGATTCGACAGACGTTCAACGCGGCGACCAACACATTCGCCATCGAGATCACCACGATGCGCGACGCCGATGCGCTATGCACCATGGCTCTCGTACCTTTCGAGGAGCGCGTGGTCCTCCACGTACACGGACTGGAGGCCGGAACCTACACGGTCAACGTCAACGGCGCCATCGACACCTTCACCCTCGATGTGGACAACGTCCCGTATTCCGAAGAAGACGAAGGCAGGCTCCTTGAGCCGGGCATTCCGTCCGATGAATCCAACCACGACGGTATAGCGGAGGTCGAGGATGTGGACATCATCATCGTGGACTCGCTTCCAGCCCAGGTCTCCGTGGTGGCCTGGGGGCACCTCCGAGACGGTTGCACCGAGATTGACGAGATCCAACAGGCATTCGATGCCGAAACCAATACGTTCTTCGTGGAGATCACGACGGTGCGCTCCACCGACGGGTTCTGCACCATGGCCCTGGTTCCCTTCGAGGAGCAGATCTCACTCGCGGTCGGGGACCTGGTCGCCGGGACCTACACCGTCGACGTCAACGGCCTGACGGACAGCTTCACCCTCGGTGTGGACAACCGCCCGCCGGCCGACGGGGAGGGAGACGTAGACGAGGGTACGCATAGACGACCGGATCAGTCTATGACTTACGACACAGCAGAGGTTGAGGAGATCGAAGTCCGCATCAGAGAATCCGACCCCGTGCACGTCACGGTGGTCGCCCGCGGCTATGTCGGAGACGGATGCACTGAGATCGATCATATAGGCCAACGCTTTGATGCCGCCACCGGGACGTTCTACGTGAAGATCAGCACGGCCCGCCCCACGGAGGCAATGTGCATCCTAATCCTCCAGAGGTTCGAGGAGCGCATCACCCTCGACGTGGAGGACTTGGGCACAGGCACGTACACGGTGGACGTCAACGGCGTCACCGACACCTTCACACTCGACGGCTGATAGCGCCATTCCCTAGGCAACCTTGCTGAGGATGCCGCGCGGGAGACCACCCCGGTGCGAGTGTACCGGGGTGGCCTCTCGCCGGTCGTCATGCAAGCTGTCCCGCTCCCTGGGATCCATTATCCCGCGGGTACCGGGCATGGAGCGGAAAAATGCAGTTCGCCCAACACACCAGCCGGACGTTCTCAGTCCTACAACCACAGATCGGCTAGCAGAGCTTCCTGACGGGCCCAAGGGCGCTCACGGACGGATTGTACCTGGTTCGAGGAGACCGAGATTCGTCGTCGCTGGCGCTCCTACTAAGAAAGCGCATTCGCTGTGTGAGAGTTAGGTCGTAGGCGAAGACGACCGTGCCTGTGATGAAGGCCCCCTCACCCTAACCCTCTCCCCTGAGAGGCGAGGGGACACGCCGGCGCAGCCCCGCGGGCCCGGCGCGCTTTCTTCGGTTCAGAGTGGTGCGCCACGCGCACCATGGGGGTTTTCTCGGAATGGCAAATGCGGTTGTAGGATTAGTAGCCATACGCTACACTGTCTTCCTCACAGGTGCCGCTCTACCCTGGTTAGGAGACTCATGTACACCGCTAGGAGGCCTTTGAAAAACCCCCTTGTCGCGAAGTCCAATAGGGCGGATGCCCCACTTCTGGCCTCCATAAGACGCGAATTAGGGATCCGACCTCAAATAATGCGTCATTTCTGCAGTTCGTGCCCCACTTGTCGTCCTAGTGCGCGCATTCTGTTCGTCTTCCGCCGACAGGAGTTTCGCATGCAGCGTCACCTTTACGAGTGGCCCAGCCTAGCCGAAAACCGCTGGCCCAATGACGGGCGAAAATTGACACCGGAGATCCCGGACTTGACCCGGCATCGGTGGGGGTCTTTTTCCCCTCTGAGATATGGCGAAGCGCCAAACCTTTCCCCGAATCGTCGTGCCGCAGTTGGAGATCTTGACTATTCAGAGGGAAACCCCTGCGGATGGTGGACGGTTTGGCGGGACCGAAGGGCGCTGGGGTGGAGCAGTGGGCACGGGCAAATGCTGAGAAGCGTCAGGTGCCTCGCACTAGCTCAGCCGAAT
>SKQX01000143.1 GCA_007118795.1 Thermoflexales bacterium
GTCGGACACACGGCCTCACAGCGCCGACAAGTCTCACAGCGCGGGACCTTATCGACGACGTATGTGTTGGGCACAGCGCGAGGCGCCATCTTGTAGATCGCCTTCCGGGGTCCCAATGCCTCTTCGTAAGGGCTGGGAAGACTCACCGGGCAGACGGCACTGCATATGCCACAGTTGATACAGCGGTCGCCGCTCACGTAAGTGGGCCGACGACGTACAGTCACTCTGAAGTGCCCTGCCCGTCCCCGCACATTGATCAGGTCCGAGTTGTTCAGAATCTCGATATTGGGATGTAGGTTGAAATCGAGCAGGGCCGGTGAGATGCTCGGCTTGGTACAGCCGTACCCATGGTCAGAGGTACCCCGGCAAAGGACACAGTCGTGAGTGGGGAACATGTAGCCCAGTTGGGCCACCCTGCCGCCTACCCAGGGCAACTGCTCAAGCAGATAGACCTTGAAGCCACACTCGGCCGCGTCGACCGCGGCCCGCATACCCCCGACCCCACCGCCGACAACCAGCATCGCCCCGGCCGTCTCACGTTCCGTCTCAAAAGGCATAATTCCTCTCATTTCTCAATCGTCTTGTCATTGTCGTGCTTCCGCTGCTGACCATCACTCGCCGGTCCACCGACCAGCTATGTAACGCGGGTGTAATCCGGCAAAAGAATTGGCGACGTCACGTCTGTATCTACGCCGACCTCATCAAGCTCCTCATTCCACATGGCCACATGGGCCAAGCTGGGTTGCCCCAGCTTGGCGTCCTGAGCGTAGCCCGCCGCGGAGCGACCTGCACGCCGCCCGTAGACGGTGACCTCCAACAGCGAATTCCCCATCAGCCGGTTGTGCCCGTGAACGCCACCGCTGACCTCGCCGGCGATAAACAGCCCAGGAACTCGGGTAGAGCCATCGGACTTCAACCGCACGCCGCCGTTCTGGTAGTGGAGGGTCGGATAGACGAGCAGTGGTTCCTTGGTCATATCTATGCCGAAACGGCTGAACTGACGAACCATCGCGGGGAGATTCTCCTGGATCGTCCCGGGACCGTGGATAATCTCAATCATTGGCGAATCAAGCCAGACGCCGGGCTGTCCCGTAGGGGTGGTGATGCCGTTCCCGCGCTCCTGACACTCGCGGATGAACGCTGCAGCCTCCACATCGCGAGGCTCAAGAGGATAGACGAACTGTTCACCGGCCTTGTTGACAGGCTGTGCACCTAGGCCGCGGGTCTTCTCAGTCACCAGCTGTCCCACGATCTGCTCGGGGAAAGCCGCACCAGTGGGATGATACTGCATAGACTCCAAATAGCCAAGCTCCGCGCCGGCCCGGTACGCCATAACCACCCCGTCGGCGGTGGCGCCGTAGTGGTTGGTCGTGGGGAAACCCTGGAAATGGAGCCGCCCTCCTCCTCCCGTGGCCATAACAACTGCTTTGGCCTTGACATACAGATAGGCCTTTAGTTCAAGGTTCATCACGATGGCGCCAGAGACATGTCCGTGTTCATCGAGCACCAACTCAACAGCCGGTGCGAACTCGACGACACGGATCTGGTCCTCGCGATTGTGAACCTCGTCTCGCAAGGTGCGCATGATCTCAGCGCCCGTGTAGTCACGGGCCGAGTGCATGCGCATCCGGCTAGTACCGCCGCCGTGACGCTCAATCATGGTCCCGTCCGGCTCCTTATCAAACATCATCCCCAGGCGCTCGAGCCAGTCAATGGCCAGAGGGGCATCGCGGACTAGCGCCTCGACGAGGTCAGGATCGTTGGTGAAGTGGCCACCGCCGATGACGTCGAGGTAGTGGATAGCCGGACCGTCGTTGGGACGATCGGCTGCCTGAATACCCCCCTGGGCCATCATCGTGTTCGCGTCTCCGAAGCGGAGCTTGGTGGTTAGAATCACCCGCGCTCCGCTCTCCTGGGCCACCAGTGCAGCCGACGCACCGGCTCCGCCGCCACCGATGATAAGTACATCGGTCTCGGCCCCAGGTTCGGCGAGATCAAAATCGCCCCTGACATGAGGCCGTCCCTCGAGCACATCCGCGAGCTCAAGGGGCATGCGCTGACCCTTACTGACCCCAACCCGGACTTCGCGCATCCTGTCGTCGATGTAGTCCGGATGGAAGTCATCGAGCAGACGCTCGCGCTCCTCAATCGGCATGCGGGGGTACGTCTCGTCCATACGGTGCATGCGGGTTGCCTCGACGCGTCTGATAGACTCCTGCATGTCCGCAGGATACCCACCCATATGTCAAATCCTCCTCTGGCCGCGTTGCTCCGGCTCGACCTCGCGGGCTTCGTACCGTTCAACCAGCTCGTCACGGCCCATGTGCTTCAGCTGTTTCAGCCTGGTGTCGAACTGCCCCCCTTCGATCTCCTCCACCCGCTCAGCCAGATGGGGGGACCGCGGAGCTAGATAGCGTCCGTAGAGTCGCCGAGCCAGGATGGCCACGTTGTACTGAGCCTCCTCGGCCGGGCAGCGGGCAGCGCAGAGCCCACACATGATACAGTCGAA
>SKQX01000070.1 GCA_007118795.1 Thermoflexales bacterium
TCGCGTCAGTCCACATGATCCAGCAGGATGTGTCGCCCGAGAATACCCTGGCTATGACGCGAGCTGCGCATCTCTACGAGGGTCGATCCGACGGTCGTAGATTTCTGCCCTATGTCCACAGTCAATACCCAGGGGCAGCACAGCCCTCGGATCGGTGAAGATGGGGCAGCCCGGGCCGGCGAGTCCTCCCCGGTCCGCTATGGCGCCGATGCACCGTGATCCCCCATCGGTGCTTCAGACCAGGGTACTTCCGCAACCCGGGATGGTACCAGAAATCCGGGTCGGTTCATGCAGACACGCAGCCCGTGCCGTCAAAGACCTCAGCGCCCAACGAGGCGGGTGTCGGTTTCGAGGGCTGGGAAACAGAGCTGAGCTGGGGATTGGTCCGGTGTCTGCCACCGTCGCTGTCCGTAGGCTGGCCTAGGCTGGCCCGAGGAGGTTCTTGAACATGCCGAAGTTGCGCATCCCTTTCGGGCAATCTGTTCTTACCACACACATAGACCAGAGGCGTTTTGCAGCCATCCTCGCTCCGACCCGCTCGCGGCTGCAGCCCAGGGACAGGCTTGTGAGCGAAGCCCTGCGGCGGCCCATCAGGTCACCCCGCCTCCAGGAGATTGCCCAGCCAGGGCAGAAAGTGACCATCTTGACGAGCGATCTCACGCGTCCGTGTCCGTCGGCGCGGCTTCTTCCTCCCGTGCTGAAGGAACTCGAAGCGGCAGGGACTGAACCCGCTGACGTCACGGTCGTCATCGCCCTCGGGCTGCATCGGCCGATGTCTACGTCTGAGCTCACCACGGCCGTGGGAGAAGAGATCACCTCCCGCATCCAGGTGATCAACCACGATGTCGACCAGACAGTCCGGGTGGGAGTTACCTCCGCTAACACCCCCGTGGACGTGCTCCGGAACGTGGTTGAGGCGGATCTGCGGATCTGCCTGGGTAACATCGATCTCCATTGGTTCGCCGGCTTCTCCGGGGGGAGCAAGGCGCTCTTCCCCGGCTGTGCCGGAGAAGCGAGTGTTGCAGCCAACCACAGTATGATGACCACCCCGGGAGCTTCCGCCGGGCGGCTGAAGGGGAACCCGGTCCGATCTGATCTGGAGGAGGCCGCCTCTCTGGTGGGTATCGACTTCATCCTCAACGTGATCGTGGATGGCGAGCACCACATCATGGGAGCCGTAGCCGGTGACGCGGTGGCTGCTCACCGCCAGGGCGCGCAGCAGGCTGCCCGCCGCTCAGTGGTACCGTTGCCCAAGGCCGCCGACGTGGTGCTGGTTAGTGCCGGGGGGTATCCGAAGGACATCAACCTCTATCAGGCCCAGAAAGCCCTGGACAACGCCCGCCACGCCGTGAGACCCGGAGGCATCATCATACTGGTGGCTGAGTGCCGCGAGGGTTTCGGCAACGCGACCTTCGAACAGTGGATGCGGGAGGCCGCCTCGCCGGCGGCCTGTCTCCACCGCATTCAGCAGGAGTTTGTCCTCGGGGGTCATAAGGCAGCGGGCGTTGCCCGCGTCATGCAGGAGGCGCAGGTCTACCTGGTCTCCGCGTTGTCTCCGACGGCTGTGGAGCAGTGCGGCTTGACTCCTTTTCCGACCGTCGACGACGCTCTGGCCACGGCCTTTGGCACGCTGGACCCGGCAGCCCGGGTGGTCGTGATGCCCCAGGGCGGATCCACCTTGCCCTCTGTCCGATGAGCGGCGCTGGCGCCAGCCATCCTCTCTGGCCGGACGATCCGAACCTCCGGTTAGTCTTTCCCTCCTGGCAGGTGCTCAACGGCCCAGGCGATGTCGAGTTCCCGAAGCTTCTCCACAGTTGGCACGCCGGTCTTCCTGTCCCAGCCGAGCATGGCGTAGTATTCGCCCAGGGCCTCGCCCAGTTCTTCCGCGTCGATCCCACCCTCAGCCAGCGCCCCATCCCGGGTAGGGCCGTGGCTGCGTGCCACCAGATAATCATCCTCCGCAGTGAGTCCCTCGCGCAGGTTGAAGATCCTCGCTAGCGTGGCTGCACGCTCACCAACACCCATCAACTCATACGTCGAGAACGACCATCCCGTGGCCGCCTCCACCATCTCCACCAGATCCTTGCTATGCCAGCCCGGGAAGATGCACATCGTCAGGCAGTTCTCGGCGATACTCAGGGTAGCGTGTCGCAGCGCCGCTCGGACTTTGTCCGGCCCGAGACTCTCCATCGGCATAGGCTCGAGCACACCCAATGCTCGGAGTTGCTCATTCTGCACGAAACCCGCTTCATCGGAGTCGCTGATGCCGATATCGTGCAGCGAATGAACGTGGTCGGCCCCCGTCGGTGAGACCGCGTAGCCGATGGCCAGCCCCCGTTTGTAACGAGGCTCGTGCATGGGGTAGGGCTGGTTCTTCACCTCCATAGCGAAGGGCCTCGCTTCTGGGCCGATAGCCTCCACGGCGGCCTCGTGCCCATCGGCGAGCAGATCTCCAAGCCCCTCCCGATGGCCGATCTGCTCCACCATCGCCACCAAAGCCTGCCCGTTGCCGAAGCGGAGATCAATGCCATCGGTGTCCTCAAGCGTCAGCAGGCCGTTCTCGAAGCACTCCATAGCAAAGGCGATCATCACGCCAGTGCCGATGGTGTCGAGGGAGTACGCGTTGCACAGCTCTGTCGCCTTGGCCACCGCCACGATGTCATCGATGCCACAACAAGACCCCAGGGCCGCCACTGACTCGTACTCGGGTCCCCCGTAGTCCGAGTCTAGCTTGAACGGGGTGTCAGCAGCCACCACCTTCTTGCAGCGCACGGCGCAGGCCCAGCACGCCTCCATGCCAATCCCGATTTCCTCGAGGTAATTCTCGGCGCTGATCTTGGCAGCGCCCGGGAACTCACCGTCTCGGAAGTTGCGGATCGGTAGGTTCCCAACCTCGACCATACCCTCAAGGTTAACACCGGTCCCGTACTCGTGAAGCCCTGCAGCTCGCTCACCGTCACGCACCTCCTGCGCGGCGCGCCGCGCTATGGCGCGGATCCTCTCAGCATCCGCCCCGTCGAGCTGCATAGTGCCCCGGACCGCAATGGCCTTCAGGCGCTTCGAGCCCATCACCGCACCGAGACCAGTCCGTCCAGCGGCGGCCTTCAGCTCGTTCATGACGCACGCGACTCGAACCAAGTTCTCACCCCCGGGGCCGATCATGGCGCAGTAGATACGATCATCCCCCAGAGCCTCCCGTATCGTGTTGAGAGTCTCTTTGGTCGGCAAGCCCCACAGGTGCGCGGCATCCCGAATCTCCACCTCCCCGTCCTTGATCCACAGGTAGACCGGTTTCTCGGACTTGCCCTCGACGATGACGCCGTCGAAACCGGCGTGCTTCAACTCCGCTCCCCAGAAACCCCCGACCTCGGCAGCACCGAAAGCTCCCGTGAGAGGGGATCTGGCCCCGACGGCGTTCCGAGAGGCGCCGGAGATGGGGAGGCCGGTCAGGACCCCCGGGGCGAACACCAGCTTGTTTTCCGGCCCCAGCGGATCCACACCAGCTGCCACTTCCCGGAGCAGTACATCTGCGATCATATTCCAGCCGCCGAGATATCGCCGGAAGTATACCTCTCCCGGTCTCTCCACATCCACAGATCCCGTCGTCAAGTTAACGCGTAAGATCGAGTTATGAAACGAACGAGCCATCAGAATCCTACCCTCCAAAGATCATAGAACCAAGTACGAAGAATTATATCCCCGGGAGGTACAGACGTTGGGCCCAGCCTATACCCAAGTCACCTACCCTTTCTGGCGGGTTCCCGCCTTACTCCCTGTAACCCGCAGTATGGTATCGGCGCAACGATTGCTTGTCAAGGGCGAGGATCACGGGCCATCAGATTCGATCCGACCAGACCCAGCCAGAGCGTGTACTCAGCCGCCAGGTCGAAGTCCCCCGGCCCGAATTCCCTGGTCCCCCCTTCCAGGTAACCTGCTCCGCCCCCCCACTGATACCACCCGTCCGGAGTTTGGCAATCTATCATATTCTGCGCCACGTGAAGGGCGACGTCGCGGTAGCGCTCCTCCCCGGTCAAGCGGTAGAGCATGCTGCAGCCCCAAGCCGACTTGCCGCTCGACGACCCGTCCCACGGATTCACGCTCCTGGATTGGAACTCGAAGAACCAGTCGGCCAGCTCCGCGTACGCGGGAGCCCCCGTGACCTGGTGCAGGAGGATCGCCAGGACGAACGGTAAGCCCACAGCATACCAGCACTGATCCTCCTGGGTGGTGTCAACCACACGCCAAGACGCCTCATCGTGGGGGAATCGCGTCCCCAGCTGCCCATCGGCCTCCAACGTGGTGTAGAAGCGATCCTGCGGGAAGGGTTGCATCTCGATCATGGCTTGGAGGCAGCGGGCTCCGGCCTCTGCAGCTTCGATCTCGCCCGTAGCCAGGCACGCGATCCCACAGATGCCGGTGGACATCGTGTCAGATCGGTTCCTTTCACCACGGCCGTCTTAACTGAGTAGAAGCCGCCGTGCCGTCGGTCCTGCTGGCTGAGCAGAAAACGCAAGGCACGCCTGACCATCCCATACCGCTCCAGCTTTTGCGCTCCAATCACCACGTATGCATTGGCATAAAGATGATGAACCTCCTTGAACCACGGATGGACGCGGGGCGAGAAGTCGCCATCCGCATCGATAAGATGCTCATCGACGTAGTTGAGGGTACGGTGAGCTGCCGCTGCCTCCCCCATCAGACAGAGGGGCCAAGCCACCTTGTAGAAAGCAGCAACCGGCGGGTCCTCCAGACCCTTCCACCCCCCGTCGTGTCGCTGCTGACCTAGCAGCCAGGACAAGCTATCCCGGGCCGCTTCAAGACACGCGGCTCCCAACTCCGTAGACTTTGGTGAAAACACGTCAATCTCCTCCTCCCCACATATCATCTCTCTGTCCAGCCTCCTCCAACTAGTCGATGCCAGGTCCCAGCCCACATCTGCATAACGACTTCATCACCTCGACCAGGGACCGGATCGCTGAGGTCTCAAGTCGTCCGGTTACCGAATCCACCCGCGGCCCCGGGGTGATCGGGTCCTCGGGCCCTCCAGGGGCGTCAAGGCGTCCCTTCGCACGTGTCCCGCTACGACGCGACCAGATCCCGGAGCAGTTCCCCGTTCTCCTTCAGCCAGTTGTAAAGGATGACGATGTCCGTGCCGATGCAGAAGTGCCGCACGCCCATCTCCAGATAGTAACCTGCCTGATCCGGGTCGTTGATCTCCGCCCGCGGCGGCACCCCCATCTCGAGACAGGTCTGAAGCACGTCCCGCTCCACAGCTTTCACCTCGGGATCGTTCCGACCTCCCGGCTTCCCGATGCTCATTGAGTAGTCGGTGGGCCCCCACTGGATCATATCCACGCCCTCCAGCGACAAGATCTTCTCCAGCTGGTCAACAGCCGACCTCTTCTCGATCATAATCACCACGACGATGTCTTGCAGGGCCTCGACGTACTCCTGACCGCCTCCGTATCCCACGTACGTGTGGCGGCGCATCGCCGCGCCGTAGAACCCCCCGCTCTCCGGTGTATCGGGCCGCGCAGCGCGGACGCACTCCCGCACCTCGTCGACACTCCGGCAATCCGCGAATAGGACGCTCTGAAACCCCGATCCGATGGCCCGCTGAGCCAGGAACCGTCTCGGCTGCTGGTCAACCTTGATCATCGCAGACATATCGAACAGCTCCACCGCCCGGCAGATATTGTCGAGAGTATACAGGTCGAAGGGAGCGTATTCCGAAACGAACTCCACGTAGTCGAACACCCCCGTATGTCCAACCATCTCGACGATGGACGGCCACGTGCTGTGGATATGGGTGCCGAGGGTAGGTTCGTTGGCGTCTAGAAGCTGGCGCAGCTTGTTCCGTCTCATATTCACCTCCGCCTCTGATCCAGTGCGGCACTCCTTCCCCCCATCCTTCGCGCCTCTAGAAACCGCGCTCCTTGTCCACCTGGTTTCGCAGCGGCCGCTCTCCTCGCAGGAAGCGATCCAGATTCTCGTAGAATATGCTCAGAACCCGCTGCCCTTCGAACTGGGTGATACCGGCGATATGGGGAGTGATCAGCAGGCCATCCACCTCCCATAACTCACTATCGCCAGGCAAGGGCTCCTGTGCGAAGACGTCCAGCGCTACCGCTGCCAGTCGACGGTCACGCAACGCTGCCACCGCTGCGTCCTCATCGATGATGCGACCCCGGGAGATGCCCACCAGCATGGCCCCACGCTTCATCTGGGCAATCTCTTGCGGACCCATCATACGCTCGGTCGCCTCGGTGTAGGGCACAGTGACGACCACATAGTCCGACCGAGCCAACAGCTCGTCCAGATGGTCGGACGACCATAAGGCACTAACGTAGTCAGGCTTGTTCTTAGGGGACAGATCCACAGCCAGAATCTCCATACCGAACGCTGCGGCGCGCTTCGCGACCGCCTGACCAGAGGTGCCAAAGCCGATGATCCCTAGTGTGCTCCCCGTCAGCTCCACCAGTCGGTCGCGGGTACCGGGGTCGGTCCGCACCCTGACCCACTCGTGGTCTTGCTGCCACGACACGGCGTCTCTGATACCCCGTGTGTGCGCCAAGATCATCGCAAATGCGCTGTCAGCCAGTGGCTCGCCGTGGGTACCTACCGCGCTGGTGAGCACGACTTCACCCGTGGCCAACTCCGGAATCTCGAGAAAATGGTCAACCCCGGAGCTGGGAGATTGTATCCACCGCAGCTCCTTTGCGGAAAGGAACACCTCACGATCTAGACCCCCGAGGTAGACTTCCGCATCCGCGATAAGAGCCGCAAGCTCATCTCGCTCGGGGCAGTGCAGGACCTCGATCTCCGGATACTCCTTCCTGAGACGGGGCATCGATGCTTCCAGCCCCATTGGGTTAGGACCAATCAGTATCTTCATCTCGTGTCCTCCCGTGGTATGCGATGACAGAGCAGTGCTCCCAGCCTGCCGGGAATCGGCTCAGGACATGTCATGATCGTCAACCGACGGGCGATCCCGGCTGAATGCAGAAGCGTAGGGACTTCCCCCGAGTGGGGTGTCTGCTTGCTGCCATCGATGCACCGTCGTCAGCCCTCACGCTCACACGCGGATTGCTAACCTCTGACCCACTCACCAAAGACTGGGTACCGGCTGCACACGACCTCTACGTAGGCCGGCTGATCCCTGGCATTCGCCTCCAGAGCTCGCTTCAGTGCCGGGATGATGGCCGAAGGCTTCTCCACAGCCTCAGTGTGATACCCCATCGCCCCAACCGCTTCCGCCATGCTTACATCCGAGTACCCCAGCACTTCACATGTGTACGGGTCGTGACCCGGCCCCCAGAACCCCGGACCATAGCCGGCAAAGCCCCCGTTGTTGATGTGGACCGTTGTCACACCGATACGGTTGCGCACCAGGGCTTCGAAGTTGCCCAGCATATAGCCGACGCCCGCATCTCCAGTGACATTGATGCACGGTCGCTTGGGATGGGCCAACCTGGCCGCCACGGCTGCCGCCAGACCGAAGCCAAGGGTCGTCACCGTCCCCCACCCCATAAACCCCCGGGGTATGATTGCCTCGTACACCGTGCTCAGCTGGTCCCGTGTGTTCCCCGAATCGTGGGTCACAAACGAGTCCTCTGGATCGAGAACCTTCATCAAATCTCCGTACACTCGATAGGGGTTGATCGGCGTGTCGTCGGACGCCATCAAGGGACCATACTTGTTCTGCAGCTGCTCCCTCACCACCGCGACCTCTCGCGTTACCCTCTGCCCTACGCTGGCATCACGGTTGCTGACTCGCGAGGTCAGCTCCACAGTAAGGGCTGCCAAGGTCACCTTGGCATCACCGATCAGAGCAAAATCGGTGGTATAGATGCGATTGAGGTCCGTGGGGTCCAGCGTGCATTGGATCATCACCTTCTCGCTGGCGTTGGGAATGGCGTGCCGAAAGTCTCCCGGAGAAAGGCTCGATCCCACAGCAAGGATGAGGTCACAGTTGGTCAAGAAGTGGGTTGCCGGTTCGCCCCGCACCCCAACCGACAGCGGATGATTCTCCGGAAAAGCACTCTTCCCCTTGAGAGAGGTGAGCACCGGCGCATTCAGCGTTTCGGCGAAAACCAGCAGCTCGTCGGTGGCTCCGCCATAGAATACCCCCTCGCCTACGTACAGCAGGGGGGCCTCCGCAGCCGCCAGAGCTGCAGCCGCCTTTCTCACGTCGTCGAGATCCGGCGACCACCTCCAGCCCCGTACCGGAGCGTAAGGATCATCCTCTTCCTCGTACGGCCCGAGACCCGCTGGCAGCGTGATGAGAACGGGTCCGGGACGCCCCGTACGTAGGAGGGTGAAGGCTCGACGCATGAGCTCCGGCACCCGTTCCGCTTCCTCAATCCGTCCGATCCACTTCGTGACGCTCTCGAACCCATGCTCAATGTTGTAGCGCCTCACGCCCCTGACACTGAGCGCCACCTCATCGGAGATGCACAGCACAGGGGACGAATCCTCGTACGCCTGAGCCAAGGCCCCGTAGGCCATCTGCAGGCCAGCCGGGTTCATGCCGCCCATGACGGTGCAGACGCCGATCCGCTCTCCACCGGTCACGCGTGAGAGGGCATCTGCCACCGCTACCGCGTACCGCTCGTCCCGCATCATCAAGAGGGGAATGCCGGCCTCTCCCAGAGCGTTGTTCACCCCGCACACCGGGAAGGTCGACACCCACGGTGTCGCCTCCGCCTTCAAGATCCGCGCTATGCCTTGTGCTGGTGTCACCTGCATCTTCGTCTCCCTCCATCACACGTAGCCATCCCGACCCTCAAGCCTGCGCTCCCACACCTGGCCCCCCTCGCAAGAATCCCCGGTACGCTCTTGCCCTTCCAGGTTCTCCTTGTCCAGCTGTCCCACCGCTCACTGAGGACCAGCGAGCAGCTTAGCTTCACACGTTAGCGACCGACCGGATCGTGTCTAGTCTCTGGTGTTCAGAATACACGTCTCTTGCTCCAACCCGCTGCAGAACTGCGTATCTTAGGTCTCAGCGTCGTACAGGGACTGCCAGGGCAACCTCCGGCTGCGAAGCCGGTCCAAGAGCTGCTTGGTCTCCCCCAGGTTGGGCAGGCGCACGTGCAGGATCAGCGGCATACGCTTGAGAATCGTATGGTGTCACCGGGCCTCGGATGCGAATTGGATCGGCGACGAATCCTCCACATACCCGCGAGCACCCGGAACCTACCCGACCGGCATCAGGACCCACGACACACGACGGGGAGGCGGTCCATACGCGGCCCGACGGACAGCATCTCACCCATCGAAACCTCATTAGCTCACCAGCGCCCTGGCGGCACGCCTGACGTCCACTCACCATCCTCCTAGCCAGGCCCATGACCCGGGTACCAGTGAACAAGAGCCGTAGGGTTGGCTAGCGGGAACCAACAGGCAGCAAGATTCTGTGTCGTCCTTCCCAAGATCCTAAGCCTAGCTTGTAAGCCCACGGGAAGAAACCACCGATGATGGACGAACTCGGCCAGACCCGCCTTGCCAAGGAGTCGCTATGGCCCCCAAAAGGGGCGAGCTTCCATATCGCGCCGCTCACAACGGGTCCGCGGAAACCGCGAGGGACGTGACGTGTCAGCCAAGCCGTGCCAGTATAGCGTCGGCCCAGACTCTTGTCAAGCCGCGCCGGCCGCGAGGCCAGCGCACTTGTTTTAGACCCTTGAGGTCTTCGCGCGGCCTCACAAGACCCGAAAACGCCTTCAGCGGGCACAGAAAAGCGTGCTGCGAGGTGTCAATCGAAACCTCAAA
>SKQX01000085.1 GCA_007118795.1 Thermoflexales bacterium
GACACTTCACCACAGAACAGCTGCTGGCTCAGATCGAGGGTCTGTTCCGATTGCCCGAGGAGGAGCCGGAGAAAGTTGAAATTGAGAGGGTAGCAACATGAGCAACAATGGGAATGGGTTTGAGCCGCGGATCGTCGGCTTCTTGTGCAACTGGTGCACCTACGCCGCTGCAGACACAGCCGGCGTCAGCCGGATGAAGCAGGCAGCGAATGTGGATATCATCCGTGTCATGTGCTCAGGGCGGGTGGATCCGACCTTCATCCTCAAGGCCTTCGTCGAGGGCGCCGATGGGGTGATTGTCTCCGGCTGTCATCCGCCCGGGGATTGCCACTACAGCACGGGCAACTTCAAAACGTTCCGGCGGATGCCGATGGTAGAGGCGCTGTTGGAGCAGTACGGCATCGAGAAGGGGCGCTTCCACTGGGGATGGATATCTGGCGCTGAGGCGCCTATGTGGGCCAAGCTGGTTAACGAGTTCACCGAGCAGGTGCGCGGTCTGGGACCACTGGACTGGAAGCGGCAGCTGCAGAGCAAGGAGGAATAGCCCGATGGCAGAAAACGGAAAACTGAAACTGGGACTCTACTGGGCCGCCTCCTGCGGTGGATGTGAGATCGCCATCGTCGAGTTGCGCGAGAAGATACTGGACCTGGACGCCGCGGCCGACATTCTGTTCTGGCCGTGCGCGATGGACTATAAGTATAAGGACGTCGAGGCCATGCCCGATGGCCACATCGACGTCTGCCTCTTCAATGGGGCCATCCGCAGCAGCGAGAATGAGGAGATGGCCCACCTCCTGCGCGAGAAGGCAAAAGTGTTGGTTGCCTTCGGGTCGTGCGCGCACGAGGGCTGCATCCCCGGTCTCGGGAACATGTTCGACCGGCAGTCGATCTTCAACCGGGTCTACCTGGAGACTCCCTCTACGGACAATCCTGACGGCATCTTCCCCCAGACGAGCTATCAGATGCCTGAGGGTGAAGTGCACATCCCCTCCTTCTACAATACCGTCAAGACCCTGGCCCAGGTGGAGGACGTCGACTACTTCGTGCCCGGCTGCCCGCCGCAGGCCCCGCAGATCTGGGCCGTGATCGAGGCGATACTCGGCGGCGATTTGCCGCCCAAGGGCACCGTGGTCGGGGCCAGTCCCAACAAGACGGTCTGCGACGAGTGTAAGTATGACCGTGAGGAGAAGCGGGTTGCGAAGTTCTATCGGCCGCACGAGATCATCCCCGAGGATCGCTGTCTCTTCGATCAAGGGATCATCTGCGCCGGGCCGGCAACCCGAGCCGGCTGTGGGGCTCTCTGCATGGAAGTTGATCTGCCTTGCCGGGGGTGTTACGGTCCCGCGCCGAATGTGGTCGATCAAGGCGCGGCTTTGCTCTCAGCCGTTGCCTCGGTGGTCGACGCTGACACCGAGGAGGAAGCGGCACGGATCGTCAACGAAGTCGTGGATCCAGTTGGCACGTTCTACCGGTTCGGCCTGCCGGCCTCGATGTTGCATCGGAGGAAGTTGGAGGAAGTCGAATGAAGAAGATCAGTATAGATCCCATCACACGCCTCGAGGGACACGGGAAGATCGACATCTTCCTCAACGATGATGGGAACGTCGCCAATGCGTATCTCGTGATCCCGGAGCTGCGCGGGTTTGAGAAGTTCTCTGAGGGACGGCCGGTGGAGGAGCTGCCTCGCATCACACCCCGCATCTGTGGCGTGTGTCCGGAGGCGCACCTTATGGCGTCGGCCAAGGCCTGCGACGCCGTCTACAACGTCGAGGTACCTCCCGCCGGCAAGCTGCTACGCGAGCTACTTTACTCCGCCTTCTACGTCGCTGATCATACCGTCCACTTCTACATCCTGGGCGCTCCCGACTTCGTCCTGGGGCCGGAGGCGGATCCGGCCGAGCGCAATATCCTGGGCCTGATCCACAAGGTAGGCGTGGAGACGGGAAGTTACGTCATCAAGTGCCGTGGCATGGCGATGGATATCGTGGGTATGCTGGGTGGGAAGACCATTCACCCCATCAGTGCCATTCCCGGCGGGATGAGCAAGGCCATTGACGAGGAGAAACGGGCTCAGATCGAAACGTGGGGCCATGAACTGGTTGATTTCGGACTATTCAACATCCAGCTCTTCCACGACGTTGTGCTGGGTAACGATCAGTACCGGGACCTGATCCTGTCCGATGCTTTCACCACGCCGATGTACTACATGGGGCTGGTGGACGAGAACAACCACGTCAATTTCTACGACGGGCAGGTGCGCGTCGTGGATCCCGAGGGGAACGAGTTCGTCAAGTACAGCCCTGAGGAGTACCTCGACGTGATCGCGGAGCACGTGGAGCCCTGGACCTACCTCAAATTCCCCTATCTCAAGGGGGTTGGCTGGAAGGGCCTCGAGACAGGCATGGACAGCGGCGTGTATCAAGCTACGCCTCTCTCCCGGCTTAACGCTGCCGATGGGATGGCCACGCCCAGGGCCCAGGAGGCTTACGAGGAGTTCTACGAGACGCTGGGCGGGAAGCCCGTGCATGGCACGCTGGCCACCCACTGGGCTCGCCTGATCGAGCTGCTCTATGCGGCGGAACGGTTGGTCGAGTTGGCCACCGACCCGCGGATCACCGATCCCGAGGTCCGCGCGATACCCACCGATGTGCCCGATGAGGGCGTGGGCATCGTCGAGGCGCCCCGGGGCACGCTGACCCATCACTATATCACCGACGAGCGGGGGATTGTGCAGAAGTGCAATCTCATTGTCGGCACGACCAACAACTACGCGCCGATGTCGATCTCCGTCAAGAAGGCGGCTGAGGCGCTCATTCGCAATGGTGAGGTTCGCGAGGGCATCCTGAACACAGTGGAGATGGCCTTCCGTTCCTACGATCCCTGTTTCGGCTGCGCCACGCATACTCTGCCCGGCCAGATGCCGCTGGAGCTGCGCATCCGTGATGCCGACGGAGAGGTCGTACAGGTACTGCGGCAGAACATGGACTAGGCAGGTCGACAGCCCCTGTCGGAGCCAGTGACCGCCCCGGGCTCCGGGTATCACCGTTTCGGTCGGATCGCCTCGTCCGATTGGGCGAGGCCGGCGGGTGGTGCGGTTGATCAAGGGTAGACTGGAGAGGGGCAGGCCGGCTGCACGAACGGGCCTTCTCCCGGGTCAGTCTACCCTTTGTTCTGCGGTGCGGCGGCAGACACCTCGTCGGGGGGGCAGAGCCCTACCGGGTGGATGCCCGTACGGATACGGTGAGCTGCTCATTATGAGACGAAGGGCTGTGGTGTCTTGAAAACCTTGGTGTTGGGGATGGGTAACACGATACTATGTGACGACGGAGTCGGTATCTACGTCGTTCGCGAGGTAGCCGCGCGGTTTCAGAGGAGAGACGTCGAATTCGACGAGGCAAGTGTGGGAGGCCTTCGCATACTGGACGTCATCGGCGGGTATGAACGGGTGATCATGGTCGACGCGATCCAGACACCCGATGGGGAGCCCGGTGAGATCCACCGTCTCTCCCCCCAGGATATGCGGGTCTCTCTGCACGCGGGGTCATCCCACGACCTAACCCTACCGGGAGCGTTGGCGCTGGGACGGGGGATGGGGATGATGCTGCCGGCCGACGAGGATTTCGTCATCGTCGCCATTGAGGTGGAGGACGTGCTGACCTTCTCGGAGAGTTGTACGCCCGCAGTGGAGAAGGCGATCGCGAGGGCGGTCGAAGTTGTTCTTGGCGCGCTGACGTCGGAATACGCCGAAGCTTGAGAATCGACGGTACCCTGCCGCGCTCTGTAGGTCTGGCCCAGAGAGGCTGCTGCGAGATCACATGCAGCGGCCTCTAATGCTGGTGAGGGCCCAGGACGGTGAGCCTAAGCTTTCGTCCTTAGATGTCGGATGAGGGCGAGCAGGGCAGCCAGTCCTCCAGCCAGCGCAGCCCCTCCCAGGACGCCGATGCCCGTGTCGGGGATGGTATCGTCCACAGGCTCATCAGGCTCCTCTGGGGTGGGGAACGGCGTGTCCGTCGGCGGCGTCGTCTCAGTGGGGTCTGGCGCGGCCGTGTCCGTCGGAGGGGGCGTGTCGGTGGGCTCTGGCATTGGCGTGTCCGTCGGAGTCGGTGTATCGGTGGGCTCTGGCACCGGTGTGTCCGTCGGAACCGGCGTGTCGGTGGGGTCCGGCGTGGGTGTATCCGTTGCGGGTGGCGATGTCGGTGTCGGCGTATCGGTGGGAACCAGTGTATCCGTGGGCGCTGGGGTGTCGGTGGGGGGTGGGGTGGCCTCGCGGATATCCGTCATCGCCGCCATGGTTGCAGCCACAGCCGTATTCGTCACGGAGATGGCTGTCTCCTGGGCCTCGCGAGTGGCCGGGGCACGTGGTGCAACGAACAGTGCCCAGCCCAGAAACGCGCCAACGCCGATGAAAAACAGACCCCCGAGCACGGCGGCGAGCACAAGGAAAACGCGGTTGGGTCCCGCCCCTCCAGTAACTGGTCCTTTCTGGTTCTTCATTCTCACTCCGACGCCCGCTGACCTGGGGCCCGGCTACCGCTGAACCGCGTTCTCGCGAAGGACGCCAGCTTTGAGGGCAGCGCGGAGGCTCCAGCGTGTCAACACCTGTCGATCTCTACACCGGGGCAGGCTCAAGCGGAGCTCCAGAACGGCGGGTTAGCTTCCTGACGCTGCATTGCCTCGGCCCTGTGCGCTCTCTGAGGGCTGACCTCGCGCCGGTTACCAGCGGCTTCGCCACCCGTTCCCCACAGGTCGGACCAGGCCGTCCGGCCGACGCCACCCGCGCCGTGTGCCAGTTAGGGACGGTGTCATCTGTCAGAACCGGTCAGACGCATTCTGCTCCACCTGGTGGACGGAGCTGTGGTGTTCCCCATGCCCACGGGCACTCCGTAGTGCTCAATCGATTCCAGTTGGGACTCGTCAACGGACCCTATCTTGGCCGGGGTGAGTATAGCACGGTTCCCAGAACCTGCAAAGCGCACCTCCCGCAGGGCGGACCGATGTCTTGGCTCACTATCTGAAGGCGCCGATTCCCGACTGGGCGATGCTCTGCGTTCCTCGGGATCTCCACTTGCGCTACGCCCCTCTCTCATACCGTTCTCGTCTCGGGGTCGTGGGCTTCGCACAATGCCGTAGTTGTCATTTAACCCTTCTGTGCTATCATCTAGGCGACGGACCTGACCTATGACTGAGGAATCCGAGACTTCGCTCTCATCCCAACAGCCCCGCCACTGTCCCGCCTGCGGCATGAAAGTGGCTGCCAGGGCGACGCAGTGCTTAATGTGTAACACCGCCCTCCCGGATCTGGACGAGCTCGGATCGGAAGCGAGGAAGGTGGGTCGAGTCCCCAGTTGGGTCGGCTCGATCGTGGTTGGCTTGGTGGCCGTGGTGATCGTGACTGGTGGAGGGGTTGGAGTCTACAGACTACTGGCGGTCGAACCGGAGGCCGAGACCCCGACCCCGATGGTGACTCCAAGTGCCACACCTACTCCAACAGACACCCCCACACCCACCAATACGCCCCCGCCGACGAATACGCCCACTCCCATCCCTCAACAGACCCACGTGGTGGAAGAGGGAGAGACCATGAGTGACATCGCGAAGGCGTACGGAGTAACGGTGGAGCAGATCCTGGCTCTGAATTCGGACGTGGATTTGGAGCTCATCCGGCCAGGCCAGGTCTTGCTCATCCCTCCCGCCCGGGAAGAGGGTGGATTCACCGTCCACGTGGTGCGGGAGGGGGAAAGCCTGGGGCGCGTTGCCCAGGGCTACGGGGTTCCCCTCTCTGTCCTGAGCGACGCGAATGACCTGCGGTCGCAAGATGACGCTATTCGAGCCGGCCAATCGCTGATCATCCCTCTGACGACGCCAACGCCGACCCCGACTCCCCCAGCTGTTCTCGATGTGGGAACGTCCCCGGTTGATCTTTACCCCCCGCCGCCCCTGCTGTATCCGCCTGAGGGTACGGCCTTCAGCGACGGGGCTCCTGTTCTACTGCAGTGGGCTTCTGTCAGCCTGCTGCGAAGTGGCGAATGGTACGAGCTGTCGATCTCGCAGCCTGCCCGTGGTGTGGTCTCGGACACGATACGGACCCGGGCGACGGCGTGGCGTGTGCCACTGGAATCGCTGGAGCGGGCAGCAGCAGATGTGCCGGAGTTCCGGTGGCAGGTGCGCGTGGTGCGGGAGACGGAACCGGGTGTTTACGAACAAGTGGGCGCTCCCAGTGTCAAGCGTTCCTTCGTTTGGCGCGTTCCGACCCCCACGGCGAGCCCTACGGCCCCTCGCTAGCGCGTCGCTCAGCTCTCTCGCCTTCAGTCCCTCTCCCTGCCGCTGAGGGTCCTGGTGTCGGCGGGTACACTGTCCCTCGTCGTCGCTGCTCCCGGTGGGGCCTCGGTTGCCGAACGTCGCTCGACCAGGTGTGCTTTCCACTGGTAGGGAGGAATCGGTCTCACCAATTATCATCCTTCGACGGCGGGCTTCGAGACCCGTTATCACGGGAGGCCCAGGACTTGAGCCGCTCGGTCGCCGACCCGCTGCCACGGATTGCCCTCCAGCAGCACCACGCCGCTGGCGGAAGAACGCCTTGACGACACAACCGCTCCCAACTATAATCTATCTCGAACTTGGATCCTGATCATCTACGAAGGGCTAGTCGAACGCTTTGTCATGGGCTCCCTAGAGCTAGAGAAGGAACAGAAGGCCGTGCGAGGGCATGGTGACCGCCACCAACCGTCGGTCGACTCGGAGCGCTACGACAGAGCGTATTTCTTGAGCGCTTGTGAAGGGTATACCGAGTTCGTCAACAGTGAGGGCCGTCATCTCTCGCGCCGGCTGGAGCAGGCCTTCGAGGTCGCGGAAGTTAATGCGGGGATGAGGGTCCTGGATGTTGGCTGTGGTCGGGGCGAGATCCTGACCCATTGTACCGAGCGCGGAGCGACCGCGTACGGCATCGATTATTCGGCCGATGCTGTAAGGCTCGCTTCAGAGCTGGCCGGGGAAGACGGTGGGGGAGGGGTCATATTAGCCGATGCCAAGGCTCTACCCTTTGGGAGTGGCGTGTTTGATCGGGTCTTGATGTTTGACTTGGTCGAGCATCTGCACCGCTGGGAGCTGTGCCAGGCCCTGGCGGAGGCGCGACGCGTGCTGGAACACGGAGGACGGCTCATCATCCATACCGCGCCCAACGCCTGGTACGATCGGTATGCGTACCCGGTGGTGAGGTTGGTACGGACGTTGATGGGACAGGGGAATAGCTACCCTCGAGACCCCCGAGCCATCACGCCGGTCAACCTGGACGTCCACGTCAATGAGCAGAGCGCTCTAAGCCTCCGTGATACGCTCAAGCGGGCGAGCTTCCGTTCCCAGGTGTGGTTGGATACACCTCCGCAGGACCGCTCGGAGGGCGTCTTTTTCCGAGTGGCTCGGCACGTCTTGTTCAACTGGCCCCCCTTTCGCTGGTTCTTCGAGCGGGAGGTGTTTGCGGTGGCCCGGATCGACCATCGCAGGGTTTCACGTCGTGGCCCCACCTGAGGAAGGGGTGAGCGCTGTGTCGCTATGAGTCCGGTGACGGCGACGGGATGGTTATGAAGGATCGGCGCCCGGTTGACGATCTGTCTGTGGACGAGCTGGAGGAGATTCTTTGGGTTCGTAAGCGAGAGGAGCGGCTGGAGCGCGTTCGGAAGCGGAGCGGGGAAGCGGATGGGCTGGGTGCGATGGATCCTGTCAAGAGACGGGACTCAGTGGCTCCGTCGGCGCCGGCAGCCTACCGCCGGTTCGGTGTCAGCGGGGCCGGCCTGGCGGGTCCCGGGCGACCCAGCGACGGCCCGACCCACGAGGGCTATGTCGGAAATCCTGGCCGACGGCGGCCGAACAGCCGCCGTTGGGGTTGGTGGGGAGAGAAGCTCCTGCTTGGAGCGGAACTCGTGGTTCTCGGTGCCCTGACGGTTGTCCTGGTAAGCTCGCTGGCGACGTTGCGGAAGATGAATCGGGAGGCCAGCCAGGCTCAACCACCTCCCAGGTCCACGGCGGCACCTGCCATTCGGTCCGTGTTGCCAGGGAACCCGGCTCCCCCGGATTCGGTTGATAGCCCGGCTGCGGCAGAGATTCCAGCCCACCTGAGAGGCTGGGTCAGCGCCGTTACGCCGCTGCCTATGCCCACGGCAGGGCCGGAGCAGCCCTTACGGATCGAGATTCCGGCTATCGGCGTCGATGCTCCAGTCGTCCAGGGAGACGATTGGGAGAGCCTGAAGCGGGGAGCGGGTCATCATATTGGCAGTGCAAACCCTGGTGAGCGGGGGAACTGTGTCATCTCGGCCCATAACGATGTGTTCGGTCAGATATTCCGTGACCTGCCGGACCTCGGGAGGGGTGACAAGGTATTGGTTCACACCGCCAGTCGGGTGTTTCGGTACGTGATCACTCAGAGGCGCATCGTGGAGCCGACGGAGGTCAGTGTGATGAGGGCCACGTCTTCTCCGGTGCTCACGCTTATCTCGTGCTATCCGTACGGCATCAACACGCATCGAGTGGTTGTTATTGGAGAACTAGAATCATAGGAAGGTCAGAGATATGGGAAGAAGATCGCGTAGAGGTGAGGACCAGGACATCCGTCTGTCGGAGACTCAGATGATCCAACCGGGGATGACCAAGACAGCTCCAAACGAGCGCAATGCTAGCTCATCCGCCTCAGAGATGTCGAGGCTGAGAGAGCAATATGACTACGTTGCGGACGATTTGAAGCGGATCGCCATCATTGCTCTCGTCATGATGCTGGTACTGATCAGCTTGACCTTTGTCCTACCCTGAGAGACGGGGATGTTTCTAGGACGCTGTCACGCCCGATCCAGGGGGTGGACAAGGGTCTGTTCAGGCAACTTCCTCAGGCTTGAGTTGGGATGGTGTGGGGGTAGTGTTGGGGCTGGCGCCGTATATGTTCTGCAATCCCCCAGCCACCGCCGAGTGAACCGCTATCGCCACCCAGAGATTCTGTGTCTGTAAGAAGAGCAAGCTGCTGACCATAGCGAGGGACGCGCGCAGGAGCTGGGGTGGTACCCGCCCGGGATCGTTCAAGCGCTTCCGCCAGATCGGGTCAGCCAGCGCCTCTAGGGCGACCAGCGCTAGCCCCACCCAGATCCCCCAGTAGAGGCCGAAAGCCACAATGGGTCCGTTACGGTAGAATGCCCAATGCGTCTCGTGGTAAATTGCTTCCCGAACGGTCTCCCAGACAGCCGGACCTCTGGTGGGGCGGACGTAGCCCCCCGGGAGGGCGCGGCGGTGAGCCAACCCGGCCAGGAGCAAGAGCCCGCCCGACACCAGGCCTAAAGCCGCAGCCCATCCCAAGTCGTGGACCCAGTCAGTCCAGTTGGCGCTTAGCAGCGCCGTATGCTCGGTGCCAGGCGATCCTGGCAGGATCAATGGCTGCAGCCCGAAGAAACGACCAATGAGAGCGTCGCGGCCCCAGAAGAGAGCGGCGGCCGGCAATCCGATGTAGTAGAGGAGCCGGGCGACCTCCAGGAGGGCGGGAGCGAAGCGCCACGTCGCGATTCGATTGACGGTCTTCTCCTCGAAACTCGCGAACTCGCCGCTGGGCTCATCCTTCGTGACCCACGGCAAGAAGACCCAAACGAGGTTGCTCCAGAAGATCGCCAGACTGAGAGAGGCGGCCAGCCACAGCCAGGCGTCCCTAGGAGCCGCGCCCAGGATACTCACGTACTCCCGCCCCGCTGCGGCAGAGCAACCCTGCTCCCTGGTCCCTCAACCGAGACC